>CAYLJH010000168.1:0-4867 GCA_964383685.1 uncultured Candidatus Bathyarchaeia archaeon
ATTAAAGCAAATAAAGGAACTATTCGTCCTTCAGTTAGAATTGCCATTTTGTTTTCCTTCCAAATAGCTAAAAGTAAGATTAACCGATTTAATATAAAATCTTTGAGATAAAAGTTATAGAAAATCATTTGATTTAATTTTTATTAACGTATTTTAGTTATAGTGGTTGTTGGAGATAAATGGAGTGAAAGTGAGATGTAGAAAATTATTAAAGGATTTAACACGATTTTCATATTATATGGAAACTACAGAAAGAAAACGGTTCCAAATATATTTCGCAGGAGCCTCTCTTGCCTTCGGGTTCCCATTGCTTGTCGGAGAGATTTTTGGAGGCATCGCTGACGCCATCCTGTCCAACGATTTCTCTGTGAGCTTTTCAATAATATATGTCCTGCTTCATCTCATAGGGGGATTGTTAGGTGGAGCACTTGTTGTCAGGAATGTTCCAGAGCAAGAAGCCATCAAATCAGGTGCCATAACCGGCATGCTGGCCTACTTGTTTCACCAGATAGTCTACTTCATATTCTTCGGAGCGGGAGTCATCGGGGACCCGTATACTCTTGTAACCCTCGTAGGCGGCTCGGTGGCAGGAGCTTTTCTATACAAAAGAATGGGTTGGTGTTTGAGTCAAAAGAGTTGAGGTTGCCCTCATGGAGCTACGTGTTTTCTAAGCACCTTTCCGGCACGCGCCCCGGTGTGCTCCTTGTCCAGCAGTGTGACCTCCCCGTTCACCACCAGGTGCAGTATACCCTCCGGGAATAGCTTGGTGGAACTCGGAGGCACATAGTCGGATCGGTCTATGACAGTATCTGGGTCAAACACAACGATGTCGGCGCAGTTTCCCGGGACGAGAATACCTCTATTCCTCAGACTCAGCACCTGAGCGGGGAGGCTCGTCATCTTTCTGACGGCGTCCTCAAGGGATACAATGTTCTTCTCGCGGACGTACCTCCCCAGCACACGGGGAAACGTCCCGTAGAACCGGGGGTGGGGCGCGGGAGCATCCTTGTTCAACACGCCCGACGGAGAGTGCACCCTGCCGTCGGTGCCGACTGCAACCCATGGTTGCTTCATGATTGCCTCGATGTTCTTCTCGGTCTGATTAAAGTTCACAATGCTGAACCCGCCCTTTACCTTACCTGACAGGACGGCCTCGACATGGTCCTTTAACAGCCCAAGTGAGCAGTCCAGTGGGTCCTGGCCACGCATCTCTGAGACCTGTGCAATGTTCAATCCCACCAGCCCCTCGTCGAGGGGGTAGCTGCTTATCAGAGCGGCCTCTGGGCCGCCTCGGTCTTCCGTTGTCACAGCAAGCCCTTCCCTGATCTTGGAGTAGACCTCGGGGGATTTCAGTCGTTTTAACAGCTTCTCTTGTCCTCCCTCGTTTGCCCACTTGGGGATCCAGGCCCCTATGCCGGTGCCGCTGGCGTTATACGGGTACTGGTCGGCGGTCACCTGAAGACCCTCCTCCCGCGCATCATTCACCATCTTGATGAGTTCAGGGCAGATGTCCATGAACCGCCTTGACAGCACCTTGAAGTGGCTGATGTTGACGGGGATGTCCGCCTCACGGGAGATCCTGATGATCTCCTCGATGGCTCCCACGGGGTCGCCCCTGTCCCCCTCGTCCCTTACGTGGCTCGTGTAGAACCCCCCGTACTGTGCCGCTACCTTGCTCAGTTCGATGACCTCCTCAGTGGACGCGTAGCTCTGGGGGTCGTACCTGAGCCCCGTCGTTATCCCCCTGCATCCGGCCCTCATAGCCAGTTCTATCTGGTGTTTCATTGAATCAAGCTCCTTGGCCGTCGGGTCCCTCATCTCCATGCCCATGACGTACTTCCGAACCGTGCCGAACCCAACCAGGGGCGCGACGTTTATCGACAGGCCACCTGACTCAAGGAACGACAGGTACCCCTCCATTGTTGACCATGACACATCGATCCCGGACTCCTCCAGGAAGGGGGCGCCCCGCCTCATCTCGTCCCGCATCTCCTCGTTCAGCGGGGCCGCGCCCGAGCCGCAGCTGGCGTAAACCGTGGTGCTAACCCCCATGTGGACCTTTGAGACCGCCTCGCGGTTCGCCAGGATAGTGAGATCGCTATGGTCGTGGATATCAATGAAACCGGGTGCCACGGCCAGGTCGCTTGCATCAATGACATTCTTTGCGTCCTTGTGTATTCTCCCAACCTCCACGATGAGCCCGTTTTTCACCGCGATATCAGCGTTGAACCACGGGTTCCCAGCCCCCGTGAATGCCTTCCCGTTCTTAATCACCAGGTCAAACATATACTATCCATACATAGTAACCAATTATATGTTTTAAGATGAGGGGGAGCTTGGAAAAAGCCCAGAATTGACAAAAAGAGGAGATCGCCAGGGGAAAAAGTTAGGCGTGGATCATCTGGGGGATTCCGGGTGCCACTTCAGCTGGACCTCCAGCGTCTTCCTCATACCGGATTTCTCCAGACTCTTCACTATCTTCTTCAACGCAGTATGTTTTGCTATCCTCTTCCTCTGTGTGGCGAGCCTCAGCAGCAGCCTTGCCATGAGCATGGTCCCCTCCTGGAGGTTCCTGGGGTCCACCTTGTCCATGTAATCAGCCGTAGTATGGCCCCATCCCCTGCCCTGAACCAGCTGCCGCATGCTTGGCTCCTCGTGCATGTAGATGGCGGGTATCCCCTGCATGACGAAGGGCCAGTGGTCGCTTGCCGCGCTCATACCTACGCGTATGCTGGTGGGGTAGGAAACGTCCTCAAGGAACTCCTCGATCCACTGCATCATCTCAGGCGGCTGGTAGACCGTGAATGCGGCGTGTTTCATCCCGTCGGCATATGCCAGCCCTCCCAGCTCAAGGTTCACCATGATGGCGGTTTTCTTTGTCTGGTCCAGGTGGCCCGCGACGTAACAGGTGCTGCCCGTGACCCCTATCTCCTCGCATGCGAAGCATATGAACCGGATGCCACGCTTGAACTTGCCCCGGTGGGGTCTCAGGACCCTTGCAAGCTCCAGGGTGACGGCGGCACCGCTCAGGTTGTCCATGGCACCCTGGGCGATGTCATGGCCGTCGTAATGCCCCCCGACCACGATCCACTCATCAGTCCTCCCAGGGAGCTCGGCCACGATGTTTGCAGACTCAGTGTCGGGAACCACCCTGCTCCCATCTGAAAAGTTAACCCGCAGGGGCTTGCCCTTTGCGAGGCGCAGCATCAATGAGCCGGTCTCAAGGCTGACTCCGATGCCGGGGATCTACCCGCCCATCCTGTAGCTCGGCCGCAGGCTCCCCGTGGGGGCCAGCTGACCGGGGTTATGGTTCATGAAGATGAAGACAACGGCCCCGTACTTCACGGCGTAGCCGTACTTGGTGCGCCTGTGAACCCTCTTGCCCGTGGGGCTCGTCGCGCTGCTGCATAGAACTATCTTTCCCTTGACATCAGCAGGGCCAACGGCCTCGAACTCCTCGGGGCTGCCAGTTCCAAGGTTGATTACCTCGGCATCAACGTCGCCCCCTGGGCTCATGGCCAGGCTGATGGCGTTGAACTCCCTGGCCTTCGGCTCCTTCATCTCAAGGGTTACCGATCCCCGCTTCCAGCCATAATACTTGAACGGGACGGCCCGCGCGTCCTCGTACCCGTACTCCTTGAGTTTATCGACCAAGTACTCCTGGGCCTCTTTCTCGCTCTCGGTACCCGGGAACCTGCTCCCAATCTCGTCCGCGAGTATCAGCATGTTCTCGTGTATCTGGCTTGTCTGCCAGATCTCCCCGATAAGGTCTCTCTCCGCCTTCAGGTATCTCTCGGTAAGCATGTTGTGTCAGTTGAATTGAATTTAAGATTGTATTATCAGTTACGATTGATGGGGAAATAACCGGGGAAAAAGTGGGCAGGATAGCTATTTTGGAGGGGTTTTCTGGGTGAAGGGATCGGTCAGCCTGTCCCCAACCGAGTGGTAGCCCCTGTCTCCTGCACTGAACAGGATGGGCCTGATCTTCTGGAGGTCGGGCCTGCCGTTGGTGAGGGCGTCCTCGTCCGCCTTGATGCCAACGATCTCCCCGACGAACATGGTGTGGAGCCCCAGCTTCTCGGCCCTGACCACCTTGCATTCAAGCACCAGGGGGAACTCGTTCACGTAGGGGGCGTCAACCAGATCACTGTCAACGTGCGTCAGCCCTGTTTCCTTGAGCTTGTCGTGGTCCCTCCCTGAAGCTATCCCGATATAGTCCGCCTCCTTCACGTACTTGTCCCCGGGTATGGAGACCGTGTACGCCTTCCGCTCCATGATGTTGCCGTGGCTGTACGTCGCCTCCCTGAGGCTCACGTAGATGCTCGGGGGTCTACTGTTGCATATCCCGCCCCACGCGGCGGTCATAACGTTCGGTTTCCCTTCCTTGTCGTATGTCCCTACGATCCAGACCGGTGATGGCATCGCCCAGGTGTTCGGTTCAAGTGAAATCTTCATGGGCACCAATAACACGTCACAGCGTATTACGGTTTCCCAGCATCGGACCACAATCATATTCGATTTTGGCGTCCCTTCCCTTCAACCCATTCGGTTTGAAGTACATCATCAACGAAATCACCGCTATCGGCAAGAGATACCTATACTCCCCGAACCAGACCGCGCCCAGGGATTGAACGAGAAGAACTAGTCCAATTTCAATGACGCTCATGACCGTCGCGCCAAGGAAAGCCCCCGCCATATCACTCATCCCGCCCATAAGGGAGGCCGCGATTATGGAAAACATGATCCAGTACCCATAATTGGGCGCGATCTGGAAATGAATCGGTAGCATCGACCCCGCTAACCCGGCCAGCCCACCTGATATAAGCCAGATGGACGAGCCAACGCGGCTGGTGTCCACCCCCTGCAC
>CAYLJH010000169.1:0-3904 GCA_964383685.1 uncultured Candidatus Bathyarchaeia archaeon
TATGAAGGGACTTGCCGATGCGATAAGCGACACCGGTTACATTCCCTTGGTATCAAAGAAAGGAACCGAGAAGAGGGAGATCATCCTCAGCATCGTGGGCATGACATGCTCCGCCTGCGCGGCGTCCATCGAGAAGGCCATAGGCAAGCTGGATGGCGTCGAGTCAGTGTTCGTAAACATCGCCACCAACAAGGCCAGGGTCTCGTACGATCCCGGCCTCATCTCAATATTCGACCTGAGGCAGGCCGTCATAGATGTCGGCTACGATGTCGCGGGTGAGGAGGAGGTTGACAGGGCAGTCGAGGAGATGAAGGAGAGCCGCAAGAGAATGCTCCGATCCTGGGTGTTCACCGCACCGATAATCCTCTGGATGATACCCGAGATGCTTTGGGGCATCGGCTTCCCAACCATGACCATTTACAACTTGGGCATCGTAGCCCTTGCGACGCCCGTCATGTTCTGGCTGGGGTGGCCCACGATGAGATCGGCATACAGGGCAGTGAGCCACGGCTCGGCCAATATGGACGTGCTAATCGCCATGGGCACAATGGTGTCCTTCGCGACCGGGCCTGCTTACTTCTTCACGCCTATCCTCAACTACTCCGGGGTGGGGGCCATGATAATGTCCTTCCACCTCACCGGCAGATACTTCGAGGCAAAGGCCAAGGGGAGCGCATCCCAGGCGATACGGAGCCTCCTCAAGATGGAGGCAAAGTCCGCCACGATCCTCGTGGACGGGGTCGAGACAGAGGTGCCTATCCAGGAGGTCGAAGTGGGCGCTATTATGATCGTTAGACCAGGGGAGAAGATCCCCACCGACGGCCGCGTCATCGAGGGCGAGAGCTCAATTGACGAGTCCATGGCCACAGGTGAATCGATGCCGGTGAGCAAGTCCCCGGGCGACGAGGTCATCGGCGCCACAATCAACCAGGTAGGGCTTCTAAAGATCGAGGCGACTAGGATCGGCAAGGACACGTTCCTGGCCCAGGTGGTCAGGATGGTGGAGGAGGCCCAGGGCACCAAGGTGCCCATACAGGAGTTCGCCGACAAGATAATCGGCTACTTCGTGCCCGCGGTAATTGGGATATCACTCCTTACCTTTGCACTCTGGTTCATCGTCCCAGAATCCATGCTAACGATAGCGAGGGTCATGGAACCATTCCTGCCCTGGGTTGACACGAGCCAGCCCATCCTCATGCTCGCCATCTCCAGCCTCGTCGCGACGCTGGTGATAGCGTGCCCATGCGCGCTGGGCCTGGCGACCCCCACCGCACTGATGGTAGGGACGGGCATGGGGGCAGAGCAGGGGATACTCATCAGGAAAGGAGAGGCCATACAGACCATGAAAGAGGTCAAGGCCATCATCCTGGACAAGACTGGCACCCTGACAAAGGGCAAGCCAGAGCTCACTGATATCATCGTCCTGGACGAGACCATGACGGAGGAGGACGTGCTGTTCTACGCGGCCAGCCTGGAGATAGGCTCCGAGCACCCACTTGGGAAGGCAATCGTGCTGAGCGCAAGGGATAGGGGGCTAGACCTTGAGTCCCCCGGCGAGTTCATGGCCATCAGGGGCAGGGGCGTCGAGGGAATTATCAAGGGCTCCAAGGTCCGGGTCGGGAAACCAGACCTGCTACCAGAGGAGACCATAACAGAGGAGATAAAGGGCCAGTTCAGCGAGCTCCAGCAGCAGGCCAAGACAGTGATGATCATCGGCATGGAAGAGAAGCCCATAGGCATCGTGGCCGTGGCCGACACCCTCAAGGACGACTCCATCGAGGCCATCCGGGAGCTGGAGGCCATGGGCATGAAGACGATCATGCTCACGGGAGACAACGAGCAGACCGCCAGGGCCATCGCGGAGAAGCTGGGCATGAGCGACATCTATGCAGAGGTGATGCCCGACGAGAAGGTCCAGGTGGTCATACAGGCACAGGAGAAGTACGGCATGGTTGCCATGGTAGGGGACGGCATCAACGACGCCCCCGCCCTCGCCCAGGCCAACGTCGGAGTTGCCATCGGAACTGGCACGGACATAGCCATCGAGTCGGGAGACATCATCCTCGTCAGGGGTGATATCTCCGGCCTGGTAACCGCCATCAAGCTATCGAGGGAGACGTTCAAGAAGATCAAGCAGAACCTGTTCTGGGCCTTCTTCTACAACACCGTGGCGATCCCACTGGCGCTCTTCGGGCTGATGCACCCGGTATTCGCAGAGGTGGCCATGGCGATGAGCTCCATCTCCGTGGTGACCAACGCAAACCTGCTCAGGCGGGTGAACATCAGTCCATCCTACAGGAAGGACTCCTGATAGAGATAAACTGAAAGGGAGGTGAAATGTTTGGAGATGAAAAAAGGAAAAAACAAGTGCCCCGTGTGCGGGATGATGGTAGGCGACCAAGTCTCAGCCGAGCACGATGGCAAGACCTACTACTTCATGAACGACACTCACAAGGAGATGTTCCTGAAGGACCCGTCAAAGTTCCTGGACAAGTAGGAAAGGCTCGGGTAAACCGACTTTCCGATCCCCTATTTTTTAAAAAAAGGAAACAACTTTTTATCAAATTTATTTTAATTACGCTTTCACAACTCAATTCGGGTAGCTGTAAAGTGTATTGGATTATTTCATTTATCAATATATTTATTATTGATATATCATATTATGTATTAGATCCAACTTCAAATGTGAAAAGGAATATGCCTGGTAAACCTGAAGCCCCCGTTGAAGGGGAGGTCGAGGATAAAACCCTCACAAGGAGATCATTCCTTAAAATGCTCTTGGGAACTTCCGCAGTACTATCCACTTTGATATTTGCCCCCGTGGTAAATTTCTTTATCAGCCCGAAACTGGAGGACAGTTCACAAGAAAAGAAAATTGCAAACGTAAAAGACCTGCCCGAGGGCAACACATTGGTCTTTTTTTATCCGGGGGAGGAGAGCGAAGACAGGTCTTTTTTGACACATATAGACCCTGCTCTGCTGGTGAAGGCGCGGACTGAGGGGAGGGACGAGTTCGTGGTGGATGGCTTTGTTGCCCTAAACTCAATATGCACTCATCTACTTTGTCCCGCTGAACTACCAGTGGGGGACACGATAGTCTGTGTCTGCCACGGAGGTTATTACGACGCCATCGATGGAAACGTTTTAGATGGGCCCCCTCCGAGGCCCTTCCCGATGGTTAGGCTGAGGATTGAGGCCGACACAGGAGACATATACGCCACCGAGCTGGTCGGGAAGATCGGTTACGGGAGAGATGTGTAGATATCATTCTGCTAGGATTACAATCTAAGCAGAGGCGGGCATCTAGAGACGGGGACTCATGCACCGTGTTTTAGGTTCCTGCTTATTTTGGTCAGGGATGATCATTATCTCCAGATGGTATCCAAGCCTGACTGAGAACAGCAGGACTAAAATCGCGATGTCGATGCCCGGTCCCCATATCGGAGATGATTACCCCCAGAACTTTTCCGGGGGCACCCTCTTTCCGTATCCCATCAGGTCATCGGACCAGGCCCAGAACTTGTTCAACGCCGGGGCGTTCCTGATGAACCACTTGACGACGTCGTGGTGCGGCCCGGGCCTCTTGTTGAACGAGCAGACCCTGAAGCAGATGCCGCACCCTGACTCGACCACGTTCCAGTGGTCCAAGCAGCCCTCGGCGTCCACGTACCACTTGAGCGCGCCGGGGTTGTTGGCGTCACCCACGATCTCGTATCTGCGCCTGCCGCTGGATATTGACTGGCTCGGGCATAGTTTGGCGCATTTCTTGCAGTCCTCGCAGAACTCCACGATGCCTCCGGGAGCCATGGGGCTCTGGGCCAGAGGCAGGTCGGTGAACACCTTGAGTATCCTGCACATGCTGCCGTGCTTCCACGTTATGAGCCTGCCATGCCTCCCGAGGTGA
>CAYLJH010000169.1:3914-4843 GCA_964383685.1 uncultured Candidatus Bathyarchaeia archaeon
GGATCGCCATGGGGACGCTGAGGGCGGTATCGTTTCCGCAGGGGACGGCGTGGTAACCTAGCCCCCTGATGAACTCTGCTACCATCCCGCCGAGGAAGTGCATCTGGCTGTACCCAAAGCCCGAGACTGACTCTGTCGCCGACGGTGTGTGCATGAAGTTCTCCAGGTCCATGGGGACCGTCATCACGATGACCCACTTGTGGCTCTCCGGGATGACCGCCTTCTCCTCGGTGGTGTACCCCTCCTCCACGTCCTCGAAGACGATGGGCTTGCCGTACCTGGTGTGGCTGTACACCCATCGCTTGTCAAGGGGCGCGAAACCAGTATCCCCCGCACCGTAGAACTTGCACGCCTTGCGCACGGCCTTTGCCGCTTCCTCAGGGGTCGCCTCCCATTTGCCCACCCCGGGGTACTTCTTGGCCTTCCCGAGGCCCTGCCACTTGTAAAAGCCCCTGTCCTGGGTGTGGCGCTCCCCGAACGGCGTCTCGTACATCCCGGCTGCGTCATGGAACGCGTAATCAAGCAGGCTGAAGCCTTTTCTGCCTGATAGTATCCTTCCCGCCCTTGACTCCAGCGAGGCGAACCGGAGCATGGTGCCAGTCTTCCTGAGCGTCTGGCCGAAGGCAGTGTCCCCTGCATCGAACCTCTCGTACCCGTCCTTTACGGGGTACAGCTCGTCGAAGGATTTCTTGGACATGGCGATCACTAGAACACGATGTGGTGCTTGATGCGCTTGGCCGCCTCGGCCACGTGGCTCACCACCGCATCGGAGTCGATGGTCGGGAATGCGCCGTTGTCGTACACCATTTTCCCGTTCACCATTGTCCAGGCCGTGTCCCGGCCGCCTGAGCCCGCGTAGACCAGCGTCTCCAGCGGCTCGTAAAGCGGCGTCAGGAAGTGGTTGCCCTTGATCTTTACGGCGGTGAGGT
>CAYLJH010000170.1:0-4800 GCA_964383685.1 uncultured Candidatus Bathyarchaeia archaeon
AGCCCCATTACGGTCTCAATCTATGCAGAAACGCCGTCCATTCTATACAAAAACGTGGTCTATTCAATACAAGAAAGTAGTCAAATCAAAACAATAAAACAACATCAAGTAAGAATATCACAAAAGAAAAACAATGTTTTTTTCAGATATAACCAGCTACCGGTTATAACAAAAAAATGGTAGCCTTCTGAGAGAATCATTCCTCGGGGTAAATAATATCCTGGAAAGCCTAATCCATAATCAAAAACAATAGGGGAGGGACCCCTTACTGAAAAACCCTAAAACAAGCCAATTACAGGAAAGGGCTTCTAGAATTAACCAGTTCCGGATTTGATCTATACCAATCATCGGGCCAATCTACACCAAGGAGCCGGCCAATCGACTACAGAGGTCGGGTGAATCTCGAACAGGGAACAGGTGAAACATTGGTCGGATTGTCGTGATACATGCATGGAGGGAAGGGGTGCCACCAATCAGAGTTGAACCCAAGCCCTATTCCATCTAGGAAGCCATAAAACACCCCTATTATGACCCCAATCTATGCAGAAACGCCATCCATTCCATACAAAAAACACGATCCATTCAAGGCGAATAACACCAATTTCTAGATACCAGAATTATGATCCCGATATAACAGATCACTCGAAGGAGAAATGGGTTTTGGCCTCCAGCTCCCTTACTGAGAATTGACAATCAGTACCGGGGTTTGCGGAGGGTCCTACCCGCCAGCGCGCCCGTGTACACGCCGCCGTCAACTGCCACCTCGCCGTTTACGACGACGTAAGGTATCCCGGCGGGGAAGTTATGGGGATCCCTGTACGTCGCCCTGTCGATGACCGTCTCAGGGTCGAACACGGTTATATCGGCCCACATCCCCGGCCTCAGCAGCCCCCTGTCCAGGATGCCGAACCGCTGGGCGGGGAAGCTAGTCATCTTCCTGACCGCCTCCTCCCAGGTCAGCACCTTCTCCTCGCGGACGTACTTCCCCAGTATCTTGGGGTAAGTCCCATAGTGCCTGGGGTGGGGCTTGCCCCTGCAGAACGGCCCCTCGACGGTGCAGCAGCCCGCATCGGTGCCCACCATATGCAGGGGGTGCCTCATGATGCGCTTCACGTCCTCCTCGTCGCCGTAGAAGATGACCATGCCCGCCGCGCCCTCCTCCTCAAGCAGCACCTCGAAGACGGCGGTGTACTCGTCCACTGATCCACGGTGCTCCTTGATCTGGGATATGTTCATCCCCTCGATGGGCTTGTTCTCGTCGCTGATCACGGAGGTGACGTAAACGTTATCCCATCCAAGCTCCTTTGCAAAGTTCTCCCAGCCATCCAAACCCTTCTCGATATCACGCCTCATACGGGCCCTCAGCTCGGGGTCCCTGAGCCTCTCAAGGGCCGCGTCCCTCCCGCCGTCGTGCGCCCAAGGTGGAAGCAGGGTCATCAACGAGGTCGAGCCCGCCTTGTACGGGTACTGGTCTACGGTGATATCCAGGCCACGTTCCCTGGCCTCCTCAAACATCTTCATTGTCTCGACGCTGCTACCCCAAAGCGTGTTGCTGGCTATCTTGTGGTGGCTGATCTGAACCGGGATGCCCGCCTTCTCACCCACCTCTATCGCCTCGTTCAGGGCCGCCATGAGTGTCTTTCCCTCGCCCCTGATGTGACTATCATATATCCCTCCATACTCGGCTGCGACCTTCGCCAACTCGATGATCTCGTCGGTCTTCGCGTAGATGCCTGGGGGGTAGATTAGCCCGGTGCTCAACCCGTACGCCCCGGAAAGCATCGCCTCACTCGTCAACTCCCTCATGACCTGGAGCTCGTCCTTGCCCGGAGCCCTGTCATCGTTGCCCATGGCAGCCGACCTGATCGCCCCATGGCCCACCAGGTGAGCTGTGTTTGCACCTAAACCAGATTTTTCCTCAATCTTCAGGTAATCATCGAACGAGGACCAGGAAAGCTCCAGACTTATCCCATCGGGGAGCTCTGCGTCGGACCCGCGCTGCGCCTCCTCGCGTATCAGATCGCTCAAGGGAGCGGGGCTCGCCCCACACTGACCAGCCATAACCGTAGTTATTCCCTGATGGATGACGTTCTCCATCTGGCGGTAAATCAGGGTGTTAAAGTCGCCGTGGCTGTGAGCGTCAACGAAGCCAGGGACGACAAACATCCCGTTGGCGTCGATCTCCTTAGCTGACTCATCTTTGATATGCGCGATAACCGCTATCCTTCCATTCTTGACTCCGACATCCCCATAATACCAGGGGTTACCGGCGCCGTCGATGATCCTACCGTTCCTAACAATTAGGTCAAGCTTCAAAACAGTTCACAAAGGGATATCGGCTGAAAACCGATTTAACCCTATGCACCTATCCCCACTTGCTGCGGATGCTCGATGATTTCTCGGTGGCCGCCTGAACGGCGTTCATGAGCGCGGTCCTGAGCTTCCCGTCCTCGATCTGATAGATACCCTCGATGGTGGTGCCCCCTGGCGTTGTAACCATCTCCGCTAACTCGCTTGGGGTGCATGTCTGTTCCATAATCATCTTGGCCGTACCAAGGACGGACTGGGCCGAGGCAACCCGGCAGAGTTCCCTAGGCAGGCCCACCCTGAGGCCCGCGTACGTGAGCGCCTCGATCACTATGGCAATGAAGGCTGGCCCGCTCCCGCTGAGCCCGGTCACCGCGTCCATGTACTTTTCCTCCACCTCCATGCATGTACCCATGGTCTTGAGCAATTTTTCCGTGACCTCCTTGTCCTCAAGAACCGTCGTGGCGCCCATGGAGTAGGCTGTAAATGACTCGCCAACCATGGCGGCTATGTTCGGCATCGTCCTCACGAATCTGGCATCAGGGACCGCCTTTTCAAGTAAAGCTAGGGAGATAACAGCGGCCGTCGATATCACAAGCTTGCCCTTCAACTCATCCTTGATCTCCTTTATTACGTTCTCAAGGTCGTTGGGCTTCACACAAAGAAATACTATCTCAGCCTGGTTTGCGGCAACTACGTTGTTATCCGATATATTGGCCCCGAGGTCGGCTAACGGTATCAAGGCGTTTATATCCCTCCTTGTAGCGATCACGTTATCCGCGATCCTAGATTTTATCAGACATTTTACGATAGCTCCGCCAATCACTCCGGCTCCAATAACGGTTACAGTTCCCACCAAGGCTTTCACGCTTTCAACGAGTTTCAGCGCTTTTGGGGTACTTAAATATTGCATTCATTTATCAAATTCGACTGGATTTTTGCTACATTGTTAACTTATTCAGGAATAAAAATTGAAAGCTTTTATGCTAGACCCCGCCATCTTGGGTTTGAGCAGAATGGAAGACTTTGATGTCTCCGCTTTCATCGATCTCCAAATCCAGGCAATAAAGGATTCACTTGGGGACGAGAAAGCACTTGTTGCAGTAAGTGGCGGTGTGGACAGCACAGTTTCAGCTGTCCTAACTCGCAGAGCCATCGGGGACAACCTTCTCTGCGTATTCATAGATGACAATTTCATGAGGCTGGGGGAGGCAGAACAGGTCAAAACCATGCTTTCAACCGAGCCACTAAGCCTCCCAGTAGTGGTGTTAAACGAGAGACAGCGTTTTATGGACGCCCTGAGCGACTTTAACGACGCAGATGACAAGAGAAAGGCGTTCAGCAAAAAGTTCTACCAAGCCCTAAGAGATAAAGCCGAGCTGGAAGGGTGTAATTATCTTATCCAAGGAACCATAAAAGCCGAAATTGATGAGCCTAAAAACAGGCATAATATTCTCGAACAGATAGGAATCGAAACGGTTGAGAAACACGGTTTCAAGATAATAGAGCCGTTAAAAACCTTATACAAGCATCAGGTCAGGGCAGTAGCCAGGGAAATCGGGATGCCACCGGAACTATCCGAGCGACAGCCATTCCCATGGCCAGGACTCAGCATCAGGGTTGTTGGACAGATAACGCCCGAAAAGCTGGACGAGTTGAAAAAGGCCACGTTCATCGTCGAGGAGCAGCTCAACCCTCATAGCCCATCCCAATATTTCGCGGCAATCTTCAGCGGCGAGACGCCAAAGGAGTTGAAGGTACTGAGGAGAGATGCGGCTGAGATACTTGAGATTAGCGAGAACAGAGTTAGGGCTGGAGTACTGATAGAGAAGGCTACCGGGATCATCAACGATAAACGGGTATATGGAACGATTCTCACAATGGCTCTCGTCGACAGCGGAGACAATTCCATCCAACCAGACTATGAAAAACTCAAGGGAATAAGGGGCTATATTGGAGACAACTACCCAGAGGCCACTAGACTCCTGCTCTTGGTTGACAAAAAGGAGAAACCTGGCTTCATCGTATCAATCAGGGCGATAAAAACGAGGGATTTCCTAACAGCAGAAGTGATGCCCATTCCATGGATGACACTCAGAGAGGCTGCGGTTAAGATATTTGATTCATGTCCCAACGTCAGCAGAATTTACTACGATATCACGCCTAAACCGCCAGCTACGATAGAATACGAGTAAAAAAATAGGAGAGAGTTATCTCTCAATTCCCAGTTTCTCGAAGTGAGCCAGCACACCCTTCTTGGCGTAGACCAGATCATTCCCCAAGGTAACTAGGTTGTAGGCTTTCTCCATCCTCTCAGGGATGCTCTTTCCTGAAGCCTCATGTATGCCTGCCCCGATCCCAGCAGCCTTTGCGGCGTCATAGACCTTGTCTATGGCTTCCTGGACATCGGGGTGACCCATGTTGCCCAGGTGACCGTGACTCGCCGAGAGGTCAGCGGGACCGATGTAGACGCAGTCCACTCCCTCAACGGAG
>CAYLJH010000171.1:0-4797 GCA_964383685.1 uncultured Candidatus Bathyarchaeia archaeon
ATCCTCAAGGACGAGGAGGGCATGGAGTCATCAAGGGACCTTGGCTTGGCAATTGCGCGTCTGGCCGAGAAGTTATCAGTCTAACTTCTCATTCATCTAGTCGTGTACCACTGTGCCGTAATCGTACAGAACCTGGGGCTGTGAGACACCGTCAATATCATGCCGGAGGGGTATTGAGAACTTGAACGTGCTGCCCGCGTCCAGCCCTTCCGACTCGACCCATATGTCCCCGCAATGAAGATCTATGATCCCTTTGCATATGCTGAGACCGAGACCTGTGCCGCCGTAGCTCCGGTCTGCGTGGATACCTGGGAACGGGTTGAACAGTTTCTCAAAATCCTCCCCTCGTATGCCGATGCCCTGGTCTGTCAACGAGAAAATGACGCTCTCATCCTCTTCATATACCTCTAACATTAACACTGAACCCATTGGGCTGAACTTGGATGCGTTGCTCAACAGGTTAATCAGCACCTGCATGATACGCAGCCTGTCTATGGAGAGCATCGCGTCAAGCGCGTTGACCTCAATGGTCTGTTTCTTCGCGCCTAGAAGGGGTCCAAACTCGTTACGCACATCATCTATAAGAAGACCGACATCAACGGTCTCAAGGTCAATTGATATCTTTCCCTCCTCAAGCCTCTGTAGGTCCAGCAGGTCCTCAGTCAGGACGCTGAGCCTGCGGACGTTGTGAAGAATGACCTCAAAATATCTTTTCTGCGACTCGGATAAGTTCCCCTGATCCATTTGAATAATCTCCGTGTATCCCTGGATGGATGCCAGAGGGGTCCTGATCTCGTGGGTCGCGGTGCTCATGATCCGTGTCTTGAGCTGGTTCTTTACCCCTCAAGGACAAGCTTCTGCTCCTCGACGTATGTCAGGTACTTTAACCGGCTCTGCTCCTTCACGAAATAAACGATAATGAAAATGCTGAAGAGCATTGTACAAAAAACAAGGTTGTTGATCAGCTGCGAGTCCAGCAAGATGTCAACTACAAAGGGTAAAAAGGTCCCTCGGACTGATACGACGAGAAAGGTCGCCATCGAGAAAACGTACCCGACTAAAAGGATGGAGTACTTGCTCAGATAACGCCGTATTCGTTTCGGTAGGCTCTTCGACGGGGGTCCATTCTTTGATGAAATAGACTTATGACTCATAGACTACCAACAAAATCACTTGGACATGTGATTATAACGCCGCGCGTGTGTGAGATTGACATACCTGCTAGAAAATGAAGGGGTGGGAAAGATTAGACCCAGACACTCCCCAGCAGCCTCATGGCGTTGAGTCCCACAACTTTTTGGATCTCCCCGTCCCCGTATCCGTGTTTGATCATCCATCGCATGATGTTCACGTACTCGTTGGGGTTCTCTAGGCCCTTCACGTACCCAGGGTCAACCGCCCCATCAGGTACAGGCCAGTTCTTCCTGGGTGCCTTGCTCTCCCGGGCATAGTTTCCCTTCTTTCGCGGGAACCATACCTTGTACAGCTCCTGGTGGGCCCCGTAAAGGGTGTCAGGCCCGCATCCAACGTGATCTATGCCCATCAGGTCGATGCAGTACTCGACGCACTCCATGTAGCTCTCGATGCTGCCGATTGGGTGTTTCTCTGTACGCAGGCCCTGTCCTGCCCCACCTACACCTAGAACGCCGCCCTTCTCAGCCATGGCCTGTAACACCTCGTCGCCGTTAGTGTGGCCGACCGCTATCGCTCCGGGCCCGCTGTGGCTGTTGTATATGGGATGGCCGCTCGCCTCGATGGTCTCGATAGCGGTCCTGTCGTTGGTGTGCCCCACATCGATGAGGAGACCGAGCTTGTTCATGCGCTTGACAGCGTCATATCCGAAATCAGTGAGCCCCGAGTCCTTGTTGGCCTCGCCCATGCCACCGCCCAGCATGTTTGATTCGCTGTAACAGATGCCCATGCTCCTGACGCCGAGGCCGTAGAGGACATCGATCCGGTCAAGCTCGTTCTCGATGGGCGTGGCGGACTCCAGCGCGATGACTAGCGCGATCCTCCCGTTCTCCTTGGCATACCTAATGTCCTGAACCGTCCTGCAGTGGGTCACAAGGCCCTGGTGGGCGATATCGCTGAGCCTGATACCGATATCGTGTATAACGTCAGTCCACTTCCAGCCGCTGAAGCTGGTGGCGTAGCTCATGCCGTCCATCAGGTTGTCGAACACGCAGTCAAGGTGGCTCGTGCTCAGCGCCTCGTATGCCGTGAAATGCCTGCCTAGCCCGTGGAGCTCGGGCACATCACGCATATCTTCGGGCCACAGAACGGGGTGCTCATGGAGGTCAACCAGCGTGGACTCCTCGACCAGCCCCTGGAACCTCTCCTCCTCTCCCTTGCCCAGTGGAACATAGTAGGGCTCGACCCTTGGATGCTTTGCCAGGTCAAATACCTTGTAATCGAAGCCTGCCTCCAGGTAATCGAACGCCCGGTAGCCGTCGTACTTCTTTTTTCCGCCCATTGAATATCAGGAAGACTTTGACCCACGAGGATAAAAGAGGTGCAGGGCCAAGTAACCCTCAGCCTCATCAGAAAGTATGCATCGCGTTTTATATCCCGTCATTCATGTTCATCTTTAGGGAGTTTAATCCATGGAAACGATGATTGTTGACGGAACTAACAGCGAGAACAAGGTTTTTCTCTACACATTGAGCACCTGCGGCTGGTGTAAGAAGCTAAAGACCTTCCTGAGCGAGAACAGCGTCAGGTACGAGTACATTGACCTTGACAAATGCACGAAGGAGGACCAGGTCGAGGCAGTCGAGGAGCTCAAGGCCAAGAAGCTGCCAGTGGCGTTCCCGATAACCGTCATCAACGAGGACACCGTCATCCAGGGATTCAAAAAGGATGATATCGTCGAGGCACTTGGGCTATGAGCTGGTACGAGAAGATTAAGAAGATCGCTGAGAGGAACGCCGAGAAGAACCAGATGTACCTCTGCCCGGAGTCGGAACTGCTGGAAAACCTGATCGAGGGTCTGGTCGTGAACCGGGAGCGTTATGGGTACCCCAGTTGCCCCTGCAGGATCGCCTCGGGAATCATGGAGAACGACAAGGACATCATATGCCCCTGCGACTACCGGACCCCGGACGTCGAGGAGTTCGGGATGTGCTACTGCGCGTTATACGTCAGCAAGGATGTCCACGAGGGAAAAAGACCTATAGAGCCCATCCCCGAGCGGAGACCTTACGAGAAGGTTCTTGGCGGCCTCGGGATGTAAAAAAGGGGTTAGCCCACCAGGGCGTTGAAGAAGAACTTGAAGCTGGCGTCAGTCAATGCTCTCATCTGCGGCGCGAAGCCGTACATTATGACCCTTCCATCCTTCTTCTTTGCCTCAATCAGTGCAGCCTTCCTCGCGAGGTGCTTCTCGCCTATGAGCCAGCCGCTGAGCTTCATGTCCTCCTCGGGGTAGCTGACCACGACGCTGTAGTGGTCGTTGTTGTGGTTGGCCTTCACCGCGTAGGCGTGGTTCCCCCTGAGAAGGATCAACGCCTTCTCTGGCATGCCATACCCAAGGGGGTGGCTGTTATCAACGTCAACCCACACGGTGCTGCCTGGGCAGTGGAACTCCTTTGATTTCACGTCCTTCAGTGTGTTGATGACGGGAACGCCCATCTTCTCGATGGCGTACTCGCAGCTATCGTAGAGGGCGAGGACGGTTCCGCCGTTCTCAGCGAACTCGTTGATCTTCTCAACCCCGTCATCGCCGATGCCTGACTTGTACTCGGGGGGAAGGACGGGTGCGGTGAACATCCCCTTGTACTTTTTCTCGTAGTATTCCTCCACCTTGTCGCCCACGATCATGGCGGGGGCGTCGCTTGGGAGTATGAGCACATCGTAGCCTTCCAGGCCCTTCTTGATGTCCTCGTCCTTGACGGTGGTGTACTCGAACCCGAACTCGTCCAGGAGCCAACGGGTCCATCCCTCGTCCATGTTGCCGCCCCAGTAACGCTGGTACATGGCGACCTTCAGTGGCTTGACATCAACCATATCGGATTCAAGCTTGGAGTCCAGCGGGATCAGCGTCAGATGCGTCTCTTCGGCGATCTTCTCCGCCGCGTTCTTGATGTAGAACATGCCAGCGGGGTAATCAGTGCCGCCGACCGTGACAGGCTCGGGTATCCTCTTGACATCGACCCCGGCCTTGGTCAGCTTGTTCAGTGCCTTGAAGCTGTCGTTGATCCTGCAATCGATGAGGTAGCCGTGCTTGGAGTCACCGCCCAGCCCGCCCTTGGGTGGCTCTGGTGTGACTCTCACGAACTTTCCTGATGGGACCTCATCGGCTTTCACGATTTTGACGCCCTTGAACTCGGCCATGGTCTGTGTGGCGAAGTCATAGTTCATCATGGGTGAGCCGTCCGGGCCGCGCACCCAAACGTTGTCCCTGTAGTTGGTCTGGCCTAGCAGGCTCAGTATCAACGGCCTGACAGTCTGGCTGGCGAAGACTATGTGGCTGCCGGAGGGGTATGTTACCTCGCCCACCTTGACCTCTGATTCTGCCATGTGTATCTCCACGCTTAGGTCATCCAGTGTCATGAGGAAACGCGCTGTCGTGTTAGGGTCAGACTGGCCCGGCGGGAAGATGAAGGCGTAAGGTGCCTCCTCCCTGCCCCTCTTGATGCTCCTAGTGGCCTTGGCGTGCATGTTCCTGAGGATTAGCTCCCTGTTGTTCGCCGCCACCTCAAGGGTGCCCATGGACGCCGCCATCTGGCCCTTCAGTATATCGCTCAGGTGCCACCAGCCGCCCTTCCAGGGGTTTGTGAAGTTCATGTTGGCCCTGTACTC
>CAYLJH010000172.1:0-4778 GCA_964383685.1 uncultured Candidatus Bathyarchaeia archaeon
CAAGCACTACCACCCGGGAGGCCACTTACTGCAGACCCGTACTCGTCAAGAACCTGGTCAAGGAAGAAACGATCACCAGGTCTTTTTTCCTTGGTCAGAGCAATTGTTAAATTATAATCAAATAAAGTACTAAATATGCCTAAAATATAACACCCAGGCATAAATCAAGAAAAAAAATCCCCAAGTAACAACCTACAGGTACCAAAACAAGGGAAAAGGGAGGGGTTAGCTAAATTTCCAGGTAGCCCCGTCGGGGGTGTCCTTGAGCTCGACGCCGATCTCCTTGAGCTTGTCCCTTATCTCGTCGGCCAGGGCCCAGTTCTTTGCCTCCCTCTGGCCCTGCCTCAACTCCGCGATGAAGCCCATCAGCTTGTCAGCAACCTCGCCCCCTCCCGTGCTCCTCTTCTCGAAGAGACCCAGGACGGACAGTAGCTCACCGTATGCCTCGTACGCCGTGGTCAGGACCCCCTTGTTAGCTGGCCCCAGGACGTACTCGTTTATCGCCCCTGCCATGTTGTGCAGGTGCCCGAGGGCGATGGGCGTGTTAAAGTCGTCGTCCATGGCCGCTATGAAGCTCTTTTTCTCGGAACGGACAGCTGAGATTAGTTTCTCCTCGCGCTCATCGTAGTCAATGTTGGTGTCTCCACCCTTCAGGGCGTTCTCCGCCAGGCTCAGGGTGTTCTCCAGCCGCTTCGCCGTGTTCTCCGCCGTCTCCATGGCGCTCCAGGTGAAGTTCAGTGGTCGCCTGTAGTGGGTGCTGATGTAAAAGTACCTGAACGCGTCCGGGCTGTGCTTCTCCAGCACCTCGTCAAAGGTCACGTAGTTGCCCAGGCTCTTGCTCATCTTTCCCCCGTCTATCAGCAGGTGCCTCATGTGCACCCAGTAATTGACGAAGGTCTTACCCGACAACGCCTCGCTCTGCGCCACCTCGTTCTCGTGGTGCGGGAACGCCAGGTCCTCGCCTCCTGCATGGATGTCGATGGTCTCGCCCAGGAGCTCCTTGCTCATCACGCTGCACTCGATGTGCCACCCCGGCCTACCGTTGCCCCACGGAGATTCATAGTAGATCTTTCTCTGTATCTCCTCGGGAGTCGCCTTCTTCCACAGGGCGAAATCCTGGGCGTTCTCCTTGTCGTACTCGTCGGCGGCCACCCTCTCGGTCTGCTCCACCTTTGAGAGGTCCATGCCGCTGAGCTTGCCGTAGCCCTCGAACTTTGCGATGTTAAAGTAGACGCCGTCATCGGTCTCATACGCGTAGCCCAGCTCCTCAAGGGTCTTGATGAAGTCAACCATCTGCCCCACGTACACCGTTGCACGTGGATGCGAGGTAGCCCTCTTGATGTTCAGGAGGTCCAGTCCCCTGAAGAAGACCCCGGTATAGTGCTCGGTGAAATCCTTCAAGGTCTTGCCCTCCGCGCCGCTGTCCCTGATGGTCTTGTCGTCGATGTCGGTGAGGTTCATGATGTACTTGACATCGTACCCTCTGTACTCCAGCCAGCGCCTGATGAGGTCGCCGCTCGTGAAGCTGCGGATATTGCCGATGTGGGGGGCCCCGTAGACCGTGGGGCCACAGACGTACATCGTGACCTCCGGTGCGTTTTGCGGCTCAAACCGGAGCTTGCTCCGGGTCATGGTATCGTAGATCTCGATGGGGTTATCTGTCAATGTTTTTCCTCCTTAGAATCGACTAGACGGGGAAGCATTTTCTTATGAGTTATGATTTTCGACACAATAGTCTCAGTCAACCGTTCTAGCTGAATAGGGAGGGAATCTGGATAATATAAATGATACGCGGGTTTTCCCCCGGTAAACATCGAGTTGAGTTAGCTAGAATTTATTCCGGGGGTTTTGACTGACTAAATTAAGAGGGGAAGAAAGAGCACCGCTAAACTGATCCTTGAAGGGATAGAGGACGAGGGAGAGACTTCCAAGCACCTCGTCCCGTACAATTTCCCATCCTCTGCCACCCGGTACCAAGATTGCCCACCTTTTTTCCCCTTATGTCAGGTTACTTGACACAAGAAACATGGCTCCCGGAAATTTTTTTTCGCGAAATATACGGTAACCGTTCACAGGAGGCTGATTGGGGGATCTCAAAAAAAAATTTCGCGATAGTACCAGTGGCCGGAGCGCAGTTTTTTCCCTCATGTCAGGTTACTTGATGCAAGCCGGCCAAAAATATTTTTTTCCAGAATTTACGGTCCACTGTTATCACTGAAAAAAATCCCAGAATAACCACCTACAGGTACCAGGCCGGCTGAAAAATATCCCTCATGTCAGGTTACCTGATGCAAACTCCCTGGAGCTATAACCGGGTACACGTCATCAACCGTCAAGCCTGTCCCCGAGCTCACCCAGCTGCCTACGTAGGCGCTCCCTGCTCACCTCGGTGGTTATCTCGGCCCGGGTCCTCTCGTTGACCATCCTCGCCACGTCCTGCTTCCTCCTGAGCCCCTTGAGGAGCAGGCTGGCCTCCTCCATCCCAGTGAGGTGGAGGTAGATCTGCTCCATAGTGGCCAGGTTCTCCTGTGCAGCCTCCAAATCACCGTCCCTCAGGAGGTCCAGGGATTGGCGGCGCAGCTCACCGGGCACATCGGCGAGGCCGAGGATATAGTCCTTGGTCCCCAATCCGAGACTCCCCGGCGAGGGGTATCCCTTCCCCGTGTTCAGGCAGAGGAGGATATTTGCCTCCGCGTACTCCTGGTAGGCCGCCGTGACGGCATCGTAGGACCCGATCTCGGTGAACTCCTCTTTGTAGACGACGATCTCCTTCAGCAGTGAACCCGCCTCGTCCAGCTTCGCCGTGGCCTTGTCCAGGTTCCCGTTGTGGAGGAGCAGGATCGCCTGCTTGCTCAGCATCCTCGCCCTCCTAGCCCTGCCGTATGCCTCGTCCCTCGCCTTCTCCCTTGCCCTCAGCTCCTCGGCCGCTTTCCTGATAATTTCTTCTAGCATCTCATCACTCCAGGCATTTTTTTAGCTCATCGTAGGAGAGGTTGCCGCCGCTTAGGACCAGGGCCACTTTCTTTCCCCTGAGCTCATCCTTGAGCTTGATTGCCCCTGCCAGGGTTGCGGCCCCGGCTCCCTCCGCGATTGTGTGGCAGTGCTCGGCGTAGAGCTTGATTGCGCCCCTCATCTCGTCCTCGGATACAAGTATGAAATCGTCAACGTGTTCCCTGAGGATGCCGAGGGGAAGCTCGAAAGCGTTCCTGGTTGCCAGCCCGTCCGCGAATGTATTTGCCGTTAGAGTTGACTCGGTTTTGCCGCTCAGGTAGCTCATGTGAATGCTGGGTGCGTTCACGGCCTGAACCGAGATCGTCATGATTCCTGGGTTCAACGCCTTGACCGCTGTGGCTGTTCCACCTGCACCCGTCCCCGAGCCGACGGGGCTCATCACCACTTCAACGTCTGGGAGCTGCTGCAATATCTCAAGGCCGATGGTCCCTACACCCGCGATGAGGCGGGGCTCGTTACCGCTGTTTATGAAGAGGTATCCGTGCTCCTCGGCCAGACGTATGCCGTTCTCGACGGCCTCGTCAAAGTCCCTGCCATACTCGTGGATGGCCGCGCCGTGACTCCTGATAGCCGCGACCTTGCCTGGGTTCGCCCCCACTGGCACACAGATGTGGACCTGGACGCCGAACATCTTTCCCGCGAGGGCTATGCTCTGGCCGTGGTTGCCCGTGCTGGCGGTTATCACGCCCTTCTCCTTCTCCTCGGCTGTAAGCTGGCTCACGAGGTTGATGCCCCCCCTGATCTTAAACGCGCCCGTGGGGTTGAAGTTCTCGTGCTTGATGTACGCCGTGAACCCCAGGTACTCGTTCAGCGTGGGGTACGTGAACAGGGGGGATGGGTTCAGGTATGGCTTGATTCGCTGCTGGGCGGCTAGAATATCAATAAGCTTCGGGGCTTTCATGGGTTGAAGGAGCCGTCAGGGTTTATCTTCGTTTCCTAGGTGGCCTGTAGACATGTATGCGGGGCCTTCCCTGGAGGGAGTCCCGCGTGTAGGTGTGTTCCTCGCCTACCTGCTCCACGTCCCTCTTGCCTTCGGTGAAATCGAGGACCGTTTTCATGTGGAAGTAGGGAAAGTCGATGCCGGGGGTGTAATAGTGCATTGGGATGACGACCCTGGGGCCCAGGAGGGCTATGTTGTCCTCTGCGAGGGCTATGTTCGCGCCCGTGTTGACAATGAGGATATCGGGGACGCCTATCTGGAACATCTGTGCGGGGCTCAGGTAATGGCCCAGATCCCCCAGGTGAGTCACCTGTATGCCGCCCATTGTTATGCTCCACGCAATGTTGGGGCCAAGACGCTTGCCCCTGTCATCGTCGTGGTAACAGGACACCCCCCTTAGCCGAGCCGTGCCAACGGTGGCGTCCACCGGCTCCGCGAAGTGGTCACAACTGAACAGGTGTAGACCGTTTGCGTGGTCATGGTGGTCGTGGCTAACCGTCACTGCGTCGGCCGTGAAGTCAGGTACCGGCAGGTTCAGACTGGCTCCGTCGTGGGGGTCGGTTGCTATGGTGGTGGAGCCATCGGTTACCTGGAACAGGCCGTGCCCGTGCCACTTGATGCGGAGCATGGGTTTGATGTATCTTGGATGTTTTTTTGTGTTGCGCAGGGGAATATACGGGTCATAATACCCTGCCAGTGTGTTCATCGTTGTTCGTCGTTAGGTTTATATAACATATTGTTGCTTAGTGGATTAACTTGGTTGGTTCCGGGTTTTGGTCCTTCGGCGTTACCGTTCTCTTTTCTTTCGTCTCACATGTTCACCAGC
>CAYLJH010000173.1:0-4772 GCA_964383685.1 uncultured Candidatus Bathyarchaeia archaeon
GATGGTGGGCAAGATCGCCGAGGAGAAGAAGGTGGGCAAGTACGATGCCATCGTCCCCGACGTGATGGCAACGGCCTACGTGACGGGCTTCATGCAGGTAGTCATCGACCCCGATGACCCGCTGAAGGACGGCTTCCTCCTATAATTTCCCCCATCTTATCGTACTCGTCCAGTGTTTTCTCGGCTTTTATCGTCAAATCGTAGCTGTCGGACGCCCAGTTTCTCCTTCCCGGTCTGCGTATGATGAAACCGTTCTTCATCAGGTCGTCGATAAGCCTGTTATTTTTTCTCTCGGAGTTGATCCCATCACCGCGTTTGATAGAATCCAGTATTCCCATTGATCTGGAGTACTTTGTCTCTGCTTCCACAGGGTTTCCCAGTTGTTCAACTAGGTTAAAGCCGCTGTTTCATTGATTCAACCCGTTTGGGAGGGAATATCGGTTACATCTTTCGAGAGTTTCCGTGGCTGAATGTTAAATATGCGATGAAAACCCAAGCTTGGGAAAGCCTGTTTGCAGGATCACGAGTTCCTACAGGAACTCAAAGAAAGTGAGTATCTTGTTAAATGTTGATTAATATAAGAGAACAATCTGAATGATCTAAAAATCTTCTATTCTTGATAGATGACCAGCATGAATCTTGATTACTGTGACGAATAGAACACGGCTCTCAAGATTTTCTCTCACTTTAATAAAGAGGTTAACAGGTTTTCCGTTATTGATAACGCCAGTGATTATCACGTAAGATCCATCATCGTTAGTGTGAATTTCTCCGCTTTTTTGGAGTACGATTGACTTAATTTTATTTGCTCGTACCCATCTATGTCGTCCAAGCCACCTATCTACTTGTGGTTTAAAACTTACAAGAGGATATGACACTAATGTTCTTTAGTGTGACATGTATTTATTGACTTGCATGAGCATGTCGTTTAGACCCTTCTAAACGCTTATATTTCGACATGTCTCATGTTTCAACATGTCCAATAAAGATTCCAAGCAGTTAGCAGGTGCTCCGATTATTATGAAGGCACGTGGTAAGCAAACTGATTTAGACATATATGAATACGTGCGAGGCAATACTGGTTGTACTGTGCGTGATATTTCAGAAACCTTGAAAATGTCAAGAGGGAGGGTTGATGGAAGTGTTAATCGTCTAGTTGAATCTGGTCTTGTTGATGTCCGGTATTTCAGAAGAAACAATATCTTGATAAAACGAATTGAACCAGTCGGGCTACAGGAAAGGCCATTTGATCAAGTAATGTTTCCTTCATCGTTACTCGATGCTAGCCTATGGAAGGAAAAAGCATATGCATGTGCTGTATCCCGATCCGCTATCAAGATTGTACCTGAGTTAAAAGAAGAATGGAGAGATCAATGTGCGTTTACAAATGAGATATTCTTCCAGAAGCTTGATGGGAATTTTTGTTTTAAATTCACAGATGATTTTATCAAATTTTATGAGCTGCCTAACTCTGAACTCGATGTTTCTGGTTTTAAAGATGAGATACTTGTTACAGTGGATTCTACCCTCATTCCTGTTGATGCGCCATATGATTCTTGAACTTCTTCCGAGTAGACAGTTATTAATATATTAGCGAAAGTCCAGGCAAATAAGGACTAATTTGCGAGTATCGCACACCTCAATCATCTTTTGAAGCATTTCTAATCCCGTAACAGAAGATGATTTATTGTCAAACCAACGTGTTTTTGGGGAGAGTGTTCCAAGTATGCCAAAAGAAGAGATAAGGTTGAACGCCGGGGACCCGGACGTAGAGGCCCCCCAATACGCTATCAATACGGCATTGAAAGCCATCATCGACGGTGGGCCAAACACACACTACCCACACTACACCAATATCCCGGACCAGTTCAACGAGGCCGTTGTTGACTACTACGAGAAGTTCACGGGCGTCAGGTACGAGACGAAGAACGTGCTCCCCGCCGCCGGGAGCAGCGCGGCACTGTACACCGCTTTGGCCGCTGTACTTGAGAAGGGCGACGAGGTGGTCCTGTTCAAGCCCTACTACATGGGCCACACCCGGATCTTCAAGGGGATGGGCGTCAAGGTCAACATGGTCCCGCTGAAAAAGGAGCTGGGATTCCACCCTGACCCCGAGGACATCAAGGCGGCCGTCACGCCAAAGACAAAGGCAATCCTCGTGTGCAACCCCGCCAACCCAACGGGTACGGTGTTCTCCGAGGCCGAGTGCAAGGTGATAGGGGACGTCTCGGTTGACAACGACCTTGCCATATTCGCGGACGAGATCTACCTCCATTTCGTGTACGACACAAAGTTCGTGTCCATCGCGAGCCTCAGCGAGGCGTACAAGGAGAGGACCATCAATATCATGAGCTTCAGCAAGACATTCAGCATGACCGGCTGGAGGCTGGGCTATGACATCGTGCCAGAGATGTACCTGGAGAGGGCGAAGCTCATCGCGGGTTTGACTGCCCCGAGGCCGGCCACGTTCGTTTTCAAGGCAGGGATATCCTGCCTGAGAGGCGATTTCAAGTACGTCGACGAGAGGCACGCCGTGTACAAGGGCAGGAGGGACTACTTCTGCAAGGCGGTGGACGACCTTGGCTGGCCATGCCACATGTTCGAGGGCGCGTTCTACGCGTGGTTCGATGTAACGAGCACAGGGCTGGGCAGCCAGGAGTTCCTGAAGAAGCTCCACGCGGACCAGAACCTGCTACTGAGCCCAGGCGACAGGTTCGGGGCCGACGGCTATATGCGCGTGCCCCTGATCAGGCCAATTCCCGTCCTAGAAGACGTGGTTGGGCGGCTCAAGGAGTTCAAGGCCAGCCTATAATTTTTTTAAAAGGGGAGTCTTCCCCATCTTCTACTATCAACGAACTATAATTATCGCCCCGTGTCCAACTTTAAATATGATTAACCGGATTTTCAGGGAACGAGGAAATCCCCGTGTCAAAGGAAAAGATTATTCTAAGCATCGGTGACCCCGACGTAGAGGCCCCGGACTATGTCTTCGAGGCAGCATACGCCAAGATGAAGGAGGGCGGAGACTGGACCCACTACGGGTACATGACCGACAAGCCAGCCGGATTCAGGCAGGCCGTCGTAGATTATTACAAGAAGGAGAGCGGAGTCGAGTACGACCAATCCGCGGTCATCCCCTGTGCAGGGAGCAGCGCGGCGCTGTACATCGCACTCAGTACAATCCTCAGCGAGGGAGACGAGATACTCATGTTCGAGCCCACCTACCGCGGCCACTTCGCCATTCTCGACGGTATGGGCGTGAAGCAGAACCTTGTCCAGATGGAGAAGGAGAACGCTTACCACCCAGAAATTGACGCAATAGCAGAGGCGATCACTCCCAAGACAAAGGCAGTGCTGGTCTGCAACCCGAACAACCCAACTGGGACCGTGTTCACTCAGCAGGAGCTGAGCGCCATCGGTGACCTGGCGGTTGACCATGACCTGGGCATCTTCAGCGACGAGATCTACCTCCACTTCGTCTACGACGACAACAAGTTCGTCTCAACGGCTAGCCTGAGCGAGGCGTACAAGGAGAGGACCATCAATATCATGAGCTTCAGCAAGACCTTCAGCATGACAGGGTGGAGGCTAGGCTACGACATCGTGCCAGAGATGTACCTTAAGAGGGCGAAACTTATCGCCGGGATGGCAGCGCCTAGGCCGCCTACATTCCTGTACGCTGCTGGTGAGGCAGCCCTCAGGGGCGACTTCAAGTACGTCGAGGAGAGGCGAGTTGCATACGACGAGAGGCGCAAGTACTTCTGCAACGCAGTTAACGACATCAAGGGCCTGGAGTGCAAGCCATTCGAGGGCGCGTTCTACGCCTGGGTCGATGCTACCAGCACGGGGCTGAGCAGCAAGGAGTTTGCTGACAGGCTCGCCGAGGCGGAAAACGTGTATGTCAGTCCGGGAGACGCGTTCGGCCCTTCCCAGGACGGGATGCTCCGTATGCCTCTGTGCTCCAAGATGCCGGTACTTGAGGAAGGCGTCGCAAGGCTAGAGCGTTTCATGGCCTCCCTCTAAACCCCTTTTTCTTTGAACCTGTTATATACAGGCTCGGACCCATTTTGTGCCATGACCAAGGATTTCATTAACCTCAGCGGCGGCGACCCCGACGTGGAGGCCCCAAAGTGGGCCGTGGACGCAGCCATCAACGCCATCAGGGCCGGCGGGGATTGGACACACTATGCCCAGATGACGGACCACCCTGAGCAGTTCAAGACAGCGGTGGTTGACTACTACAAGCAGTTCGGCCCCGAGTACGATGCTGGGCAGGTGATACCTACTGCTGGAAGCACCGCCGCTTTGTATATCGCGCTGGCAAGCGTGCTGAAGGAGGGCGACGAGGCGCTCCTCTGGAACCCGTTCTACGCGGGCCACAAGTGGATACTGGACGAGATGGGCGTCAAGATGAACCTTGCATCCCTTGACCCAGAGAACAATTATAGGCCAAAGCTGGACGAGATCGCCGACAAGATCACGCCAAAGACCAAGGCGGTCATCATCTGCAACCCAGGCAACCCCACGGGTACAGTTTTCAACGAGAAAGAGCTGAAACACGTCACCGACCTGGCCATAGAGAACGACATGGCCATCCTGAGCGACGAGATATACCTCCACTACGTCTATGACGACGCCAAGTTCATCAGCACTGCAAGCCTGGGCGAGGAGGTCAAGGAGAGGACCATCAACATCATGAGCTTCAGCAAGACATTCAGCATGACAGGCTGGAGACTGGGCTACGATATCGTCCCTGACATGTACCTGAAGAA
>CAYLJH010000174.1:0-4710 GCA_964383685.1 uncultured Candidatus Bathyarchaeia archaeon
TCAGGGCGATAATGTCTCTGTTACTTCAGTAATGCCAATAAGTATTAAAATAAAATAATGAAAATCCAGTAATAACTGCCGCAGTTAAGTAGGGACTGTTATCCCCGTGAACTCCTTGAGCTCGGCGGCTATGTTCTTCACGATCCCCGGCTGCTGCCACCACTCCTGGCCGTCCAGCCCCTCGATGTAGGCCATGGCCAGCCTGAATGCCCTGTAGTATTCGAGGTCGGTGTAATCAATGGGGCGCACCTTGGAGTACTCGGAGAAGTACCTCTCAATCTCCCTCTCCAGCTCTTTCTTCGGGACCATGAGGCCGCTTGTTGATGTGAACAGGGAGATGGTGAACCCTAGCCCCATCATGGGGTCCCCTATCATGAAGTTGCTCCAGTCGAGTATCCCTGTGACCTCGCCGTCCTTGACCATAAAGTTCATGGGATGAAAGTCCCCGTGGACCACCCTGGTCATCGGGCTCATGGGCATGTTATCCTTGAGCCATCTGGTTATCTCCCCTGTCTGGGGGTACGCCTCGGCCCTCCTGAGGAGCCAGTCGATGCGCCCCTTCAGGTTGTGACTGTTCTCGCTGTGACCCTTCTCCCTGATGCTCCTAGAGATGCCCGACCCATCCATCTCATGTATCCCGGCCTGAGTCCGTGCCGCAAGAGGTAGGATGCTGGGGTCATGCCCTGGGTTAATCGCCTCACCCTCGACAAAGTCCATCAACAAGAATGAGCCTTTGAGGACCGACACATCGCTGGACATCAGGTGCACCTTTGGCACCATGATCCCCGCATCGGCGAGGAGGTTGTGGACCATCCCCTCCCATTCAGACCTCTCGCTGCTGTAGTGGCTCGGGAAGAGCCTCAGGATCTGTGGTCTTTCAAGCCCATCAATCCCGGATAACCTGAACCTGTAAAGGTATGCCTCGTTCCCTCCTTGGATAAGTGATAGGTGCTCCTCCACTTTGAAGGCTCCAAGCTTTTCCTCGATATGGTCAAACAGCCTTGACTCGATCTCGTCCAGCGAATAGTTGGGGTTGATCATATGTTCTCGCTAACTTCTTTTGGTTTACAATTAATAAAGCGGACTCAAGTCCGGTAATCAACTGATGTGGTCACAATATGTTACTGCTTGACCGAAATCTGGGAGATGTTCTCGATCTCGGGGACATTTTTCTCCCCCTCAAAGCTCAGCACGTTGAGCCCCTTATTCAGCAGTACAAGGCTGTCGCCCCTGTCCTCGACAAGCCCTGCGTTGATGAGCCTGTTGAGGACGTACCTGTAGCTGTACCTGCTGAGCCCCTCCCTTGACTTTATCTCGCCCGGGGTCAACCCATCGCCGACCGCCCTGAGGACCTTGACAGACAGCTGGTAACTTGAACGGCCCTTCATCTCGGCGAGAAATGCCGTGGATGGTATAAGGTGATTATCCAGCAGTAATCCCTTTCTCAAAGGGGATATCTTGTTTCAAAAAAAATCTGGGATATTTAGCCTGCCGTTCCTATGCGTCCTTGATCATATCCCTGAACTGGGCCTCGGTCATGGTTTTATCCTTGTGGTGTGCCTCTGAGTGCATCTGGGCGTGTTTGAGGACATCCTCGACCCCCGCGGGGGACTGGATCTCGAAGGAGCATCCAGGGCAACTATACTTTTTATTTTGCATATTGACCAGTACTGTTTTAGAGAGCCCTGAATATAAATGAATACATTTAACTGAAAATATATGCCGAGGGCCTCCCACGAGTACATCGCCACCCTCCTCCGGGAAACCGTTGACTAGGTGGGAAACCATCCCACCCATTCGCACCTTTTTTTCGCTTATGTCAGGTTACTTGATGCAAGAAACCCAATTTTTATACAGAATTTACGGCCCACTGTTACCACTGAAAAAAAATCCCAGAATAACAACCTACAGGTACCCTTCGGGTTCCAGGAAGAGAAGTGGAGGGAGGCTAAGCCTTACCCGCGTTGCCCAGGACGTTGATGTTCTTGTGCTTGGTCATCTTGACAAGCTCCTCACGTGCCGTCCTCAGGTACCCCCTGGGATCGAAGACCTCCGGGTTCTCGGCCAGGAACTTTCTCACCATTGCAGTCACCGCCAGCCTTCCATCGCTGTCGATGTTGATCTTGCACACCGATGACTCGGCTGCCCTCCTGAGCTGGTCCTCCGGGACCCCCCTCGCGCCTGAAAGGTTACCTCCGTAGTTGTTGATGATCTCAACGTACTCCGGGATCACCGATGACGCCCCGTGGAGGACTATTGGGAACGTGGGCAGCCTCCTCTCAATCTCGTCCAGTATATCAAACCTGAGCAGCGGCTCCACCCCCGGCGGGAACTTGTACGCGCCGTGCGACGTGCCTATGGATATTGCCAGACTGTCAACCCCTGTGGCCGCGACGAACTCCTCCACCTCCTCGGGCTTTGTGTAGGTTGATTCCTCGGAGCTGACATCGTCCTCGATGCCGGCGAGCACCCCCAGCTCGCCCTCCACTGATACGCCCCTCTCGTGGGCGCAGTCAACCACCTTCTTCGTGAGCTTGATGTTTTCCTGGAACGACAGGTGGCTCCCGTCGATCATCACCGAGCTGAAGCCCGTGTTGATACACGACTCGCATATCTCAAAGCTGTCGCCGTGGTCCAGGTGCAATGCGATGGGGATCTCGTGCCCCATCTCCTTGGCCATCTGGACAGCCCCCTCTGCCATGTACGTCAGCATTGTCTGGTTCGCGTACTTCCTGGCACCCTTTGATACCTGCAGTATCACGGGGGCCTTGGTCTCGACGCACGCGATGATGATGGCCTGGAGCTGCTCCATGTTGTTGAAGTTGTAACCTGGGATAGCGTAGCTGCCTTTCAGCGCCTTCCTGAACATCTCCTCGGTGTTGACGAGGCCGATAGATGAGTAATCTACAACCATGATGTGTACATATTCCTCCGTTAATTATATGTATCAAACGGTCCAAACACGGGTGAGCACCCAAAAATAGGGCTCCTAAACCCATATACTTTATTTCCCAGTCATGTCCTTTACGCTAGAGATACACCTTGAGTGCTAAGTATGACGTCGTAGTCGTTGGGGCAGGCGTAAGCGGCCTATTATCCGCTCTGGCCCTGAGCAAGGAGGGGAAAAGCGTCCTCGTCCTTGAGAAAGATGACTTCGTCGGAGGCGTATGCAGGTCATACAAGGTTCAAGGCTACACCGTGGATACCGGCCCACATATCATCACAAGGCTTGACTCTGGCCCCCTCAGGGTGCTTATGGACAAGTACTTTGACCTCATACCCAACTTCGTGCCCTTCGGCAAGTACTACCTGAGGATAAACGGCCAAGTCAAGGATTTCCCGTGGAGCCTCAAGGACTGGATGATGTTCGACCTCCTCCCAGTGGAGGACAGGTCGCTCCTCATGAAATCCCTCATCGATATCGCGTACATGATGAACTCCGGGAGGGACATGACCAAGGTGTCCATCAAGGACATCATGCCAGGTAGCCTATCGCATACCGCGGGCGCGTTCCTTGACTACCTCAGCTACTTCATGCTGGGGACAAGCCCTGAGAACGCACCGGTCTCGCGTTTCATCGACAGGAAGGACTACAAGACCGAGAAGCAGAAGGACGAGAACGGCATCAGCATCCCGTACGTGGGGAAGCTGTATAACATGCTCATCGGCGGAAAGCCAACTGACCAGTACTACCCCAAGGGTGGCATCCAGAAGATAGTTGACTCACTGATGTACTCGATGCCCCCGACCGTCAAGATCAACCTCGGCGAGGAGCTCATTACGTTGAACACGGCTAACGTGGAAGGGAGACGATCCGATGAAATAACGGGCGTCACCACCAACAAAGGCGAGTACTTGGCAGACTCCGTGATCTACTCCGGGTTTGCCACCGATATACCCAAGCTGGTCAGCATCCCATTGCCTCGGCGCTACGTAGAGAACCTGAGTAAGATCGAGAAAGTCACGAGCCTCAGCGTCTGGCTTGGGCTGGACAAACAGGTCTTCAAGGAGGATGCCAGCGAGATGTGGGTATCCACGACCAGGGACAAGTTCCATACATGGCTGATCCCAACATCCAACTACGACCCACACCTAGCGCCAAAGGGCAAGCACCTCGTGGGGTTCGCGTTCGTCAACCCCGACGGGACAAGTTCCGAGGAGATGAGGAGAAAGGCCAAGCACACCATATTCAGCAACATGCCTGCCCTTGAGGAGCACATGGACATGATCCACTTCCAGGAGCTGGTGCCAGAGAAGGCAACATGGAACATGAACGCGGGCTTCGGCGACGTCACGACGCCCATAGGCAACCTGTACTGCGTCGGCAGCGACTCCTTCAAGCGAAGCATGGGGCTGACAAGGACCAGCTACTCGGTTATCAAGATGCTTGACACGTTCAGGGCCGACGGGAACCTTTAGAGTATTCCTGAATCCCCTCCCTGAGAACCCCTTAAAAGAAACCCCCGAACCGCATACTGTTATGGGCAAATGCGAGACCATCGAGCTGCTGAGGCTTGAGGGACGGTACCTAAAGTTCATAGTGGAGAACCACACAGAGCTCAACCTCTTGGAGCACGTCGAGAAGTGCGAAACGTGCAAGGAGGAGATTCTCAGGGCCGTGGAGAAGGACGAGCCCCTGGCCGATTACGGCAACCTGTTCCAGAAAGAGGTGGAGGACCCCATCGTGCCCCAGTCAAGCGACTACAAGAA
>CAYLJH010000175.1:0-4692 GCA_964383685.1 uncultured Candidatus Bathyarchaeia archaeon
GTATGTTTGTCATCTCGAACAAGTACGGGTTAAGACCGACTTCCCTGATGGTTTCCTGGAAAAGTGGTTCGTGAGTCCTGTGTGAGCAGGCGGCTATCACTATCCTGTTGAGGTCATGCTCCTGTATCAGTTCCTTGAGTTTCTCCAAGGCGTCATACGAGCACGAGTACATGTTCTCCTGAGACAACACTACGTTGGGCTGGGTCTTGGCGAACTCCACGACCTCGGGGACGTTCACAATTTTACCGATGTTCCCCCCGCAGTGACAGATGAACACTCCAATACGGGGTTCCTGATCTGAAACGTCAATCTCAGGCGGAAGCTTCTTGGGAGTTACCTGAGTGCTCCTCGCGGTTGATATCACCGCCGCGGCCTTTGCCGCTGCTCCCGATGCATCAGCCACGGAGTCCGGGATATCCTTTGGTGAAGAGAAATGCCCCGCCGCGAATATTCCTGGCCTGGAGGTTTCCAGTGGTGAGAACTCTCCAGTCTTGCAGAAACCATAGGTATCAAGCTCGATTCCCAGGATACCGCTGAGCTCATCCGTCCCCTTGGGGGGAACGGCCCCCACCGCGAGGACAACGAGCCAAAACTCCTTCTCGTTGTAATTGCCCTCGTCGTCAACGTATCGTAGGAAGAGGCTCCGTGATTCCGGGTCCTCGGCCACCTCGGCAACCCTGCTCCTGGTGTATTTTACGCCATAGACCTCTTGGGCCCGGTTATAGTACTCCTCGAACCCCTTGCCGAATGTCCTGACATCCATGTGGAATATCTCGGCTTCGCAGTCTGGGAGGTGCTCCTTGATGAGGATGGCCTCCTTGGTTGAGTATGTGCAGCAGACGGTTGAGCAATATGGCACCCCCCTCCTTGTGTCCCTGGAGCCGACGCATTGGATGAACGCTATGTTCTTGGGGGGCTTGCTGTCTGAGGGTCTTAAGATGTGCCCCCCTGTGGGGCCTGACGCGTTGAGCATCCTCTCAAACTCCAGCGATGATAATACGTTGGGGTAACGACCGTGCCCATATTCCCTGATGACGCCTGGGTCTAGGGTGTCATACCCCGTGGCAACTATCACTGCCCCAACGTCAAGAGTGGTCTCAATCTCGGGCTCCTGCTCGTAATCAATTGCCTGCGCGGGGCAGACCGTTTCACATATCTTGCATCTTCCGTACTTGAAATAGAGGCAGTTCTCCTTATCGATCTTGTAGATGAGGGGGACGGCCTGCGGGAAGGGCACGTAGATGGCCCTCCGCATTCCAAGTCCCTGGTCAAACTCGCTGGGGACCCTTGTCGGGCATTTTTCTGCGCACGTACCGCACCCTGTGCACTTGTCCGCGTCAACGAACCGTGACCGCTCGTTGATTGTAACGTGGAACCTCCCGGCCTCGCCGTCAATCGAGGTCACATCCGCGTTTGTGATCAACTCAATGTTAGGATGCCGCCCTGCCTCCACTAACTTGGGCGATAATATACAGGTGGAGCAATCGTTTGTGGGGAAAGTTTTGTCGAGCCTCGCCATGTTTCCACCGATTGTCGGTGATTTCTCCACCAAGTAGACCTTGAATCCTGAGTCCCCAAGGTCAAGCGCGGACTGTATTCCTGCGACTCCGCCCCCGATCACTAACACGGAACCGTACACTACGTTTTCCTGAGTTTCTGGGGCGATCATTCAGTAACCACCTCTTGGTTCGAATCAAATCCATTCTCAAGATTCTTTGCGAGGAATACGCTCATGTCCATTATCTCAAGGTCATATCGGCCTTTGTCGTCACTTTCACCCCAGGCCCTCTTCATACAGACGAAGTGGGCGAGGCATTTGGGGCAGGTCGTTACCATATATTTGGCTCCCGTTGACTTTGCCTGCTCAAGCCTGTCAGTGACAAGCCCCATCCGGACATCGTTGCAGTTCATCATGCTGGAGACGCCGCAACACCGTGCGTTCTCCCTCGACTGATCCATCTCGACGAGCTCAACGCCGGCCACCTGTCGGAGCAATATCCTTGGCTCGTCGTAGATGTCCATGTGTCTGAGCCTGCAGGCGTCATGGCTTGTGACGAGGATAGGTTCCCCGTTCGTCTTGTAAGCGCCTTGGAGCTTGTCCATGTTCTTTGAGAGGATCTCTGAAAGATGAACGACCTTGATGCCGTCAAGGTCATAGTTTTTTGCGAACGTCCTGTGGCACTCTGCGCAGCTCAGTACAAGTGTCTTGATCCCGTACTCGCTGATTTTTTTAGTATTGTACTCCTTCAGGCTCTCATAGATCTCAGTTTTTCCCTGCCAGAGCTGGTCGTGCCCACAGCACTTTAAATCAACTTTTACAGGGTTTATGCCGGCTTCCTCAAGTAGTCTCATCGATGCTTTTGAGATGTCCGTGAACGGATCCCCGACCTCCATGTAGGCGGCCAGATGCTCTAGGCATCCAGGGAAGTAACCATATTCTGACGCTTCCTGCTGGGGATCTTCATCTGCTATGTCGATCTGGGTCATGATCTCGGTGAGTTCGGTGAACGCGTCCTTGTGGGCCACCAAGTCGCACGGCTGTCCCTGCCTCAGCGAGAGGATATAGTCTTCATAGTTGAGCCCCTGGGGGCAGTTCGCTGAACACTGTCCACATGTCAGACAAGCCCACGTATCATCGGTGATGTTAAGGTGCGTATCATTTACGAGGTTCAGGTTTTGAATCTCCCCGATAGCGGTGATGGGACAGACCTCAGCGCATTTCTCGCACTGGTAGCACCGGTTCAACTGATACTCGTACCCGCTCTGAAACCGTCCCAACCCAATATATGTTAACAATCCAAAACCGGTTGGTGCCCCTATCGCTAGAACGCCCAATAATGTCCTGGTTGACTCGATGTCCATATCGATGGCGTGTGCAACGATCTCGTTGAGCCCGTAGACGGACATAAACACGATGAAGAAGATCACCCAAATCCCTATCGAGGTTTTTTTCCGTCTCGTTGTGAGTCTTGCTGTAGGCCCCCTGTCGATAAACGGAACAAGGAATAGCAGCCCAACGAGCGCGAGAGATGATAGGACCCCCACAACCTTTGCGCTTAGTAGGTTGAGAGTGGGATTGAAGTTGAATACCGAGTAGACCCAGCCCACCCATTTCAAGACCCCGTACACCCACAGGAAGTACCAGTCAGGTAACAGTAACGCGGGGGTCACAAACTCGTTTGCTGGCGCGTGAAGGGGCGGGGGAAGCCACGCAGCTAGGAATATTACGACGCCGATGAGGACGCATGCGACTATCGAGAACTGGATAATTTGATGCGGGAATAACGGGCTTGAAAAAACTGGCTTTTCCCTGTCCACTGGCCTTGTCCTGTACTCGATAACCCTTTCAATTTCGTCGTTGTTATTGTGTTCCTTTGCCATCATATTTCACCTAGTGTGGTTGCGCGATTCCTTGTATCCAAACGATTACGATGTGAAGCCCAGAAAGCAGGAGTCCAACCGCTGAAAGGGTCCAGTGTAGGCCATACATCCGCGTCAATGTAGCGGGCGAAAGGGACGACCCGCCAAACCCGATCTTCGCGGCGATCTCCCCGATAACGGGGATTGATTTTGTGATTTCTAATCCGATTGTGCTAGCCCAGTACCCAAGTTGGTCCCAGGGCAGGAGGTATCCCGTGAACCCCAGTAGAATTGAGATAATGAACAGAGCTACTCCAAGTACCCAGTTCATCTCCCTAGGTCTCTTGTATGCGCTCGTGAAGAAGACCCGTATCAGGTGAAGTCCTCCGGCGACGATCAGTAGATGGGCCGTCCAGTGGTGAACGCCCCTGAGGATGTACCCGAATGGTACCCGGGTCATGATAAACTCCACGCTCTGGTACGCCAACGAGGGATCTCCAGGTTCCCCAAGCGTAACGGCCGAGGGCACATAATACAATGATAACAATACACCTGTAACGACCTCTATCAGGAATAGCACCACGATGATTCCGCCGAGATAATAAAACGGGTACGCGATCCAGAACGCCTTGGACTTGTACCTTTCACTGTGGCTCCTCGGTAACTCCAAGTTTATACCAGTTTGCGCCTGGCTCAACATCCTCTGGAGATATGGGAACCTCTCGACCAACCAGTTCGAACTCTTATCCTCTGATTTACCCATTTTTTACACACCTCTAACAGTAATTGTACAAGTCCAAGTTCGAAGGAACACCCAATATCTTCCCGTCGATTATCTCAACGGGGATCATAGGGAATGCCCTTGGCACAGGACCGCCGACGACCTCCGCCCCGTAGTATAGCTCCCCTTTTTCGGTCTCCGTCTCAACGATATTGTACGGATCGACGATGCCGTCATGACAGCGACAGTATATCATGTCCATCTCTGGTCTATCCAGATGCCAGTTAGCCACACAACATAGATGTGTGCACCGGGAACAGAAAGCAGCAAACCCCTGCTCCAGCTCCACGGCTGTGTTCAGCCTGTCCTGGTCGAGTTTTATCAGGATTGCAGGAATACTTCCTCGCCAGATCACCGCCGCCCCTGCCCCTGTCTCAAAATCAGAGGCACTTACATCCTTCCCTGCCTTTTCTGAGTACCATGTTCCCTCACTCTTGGCGTATTTTAGGGTATTATCCAGGTCACCCGCCAATATCTTAAGTGGTTCTGGTGGAACGAGCATCTTGAGCGGGGATAGAACGGAAGCGAAAAACGCTAGACCGGTAAGACTC
>CAYLJH010000176.1:0-4655 GCA_964383685.1 uncultured Candidatus Bathyarchaeia archaeon
AACTAGGCTTTTTCTATTTAACGGCCATGAAAAGTAGCCATAAATGGGCTACGGAGCCTCAGGTATGGTTAGAGTTACTGTTTGATCTACTTTTACCCAGTAACCCATACCCAACTCAAACTCAGACAAAGAACTTGGTGCATCTGGGCTATAACTACTCCACAACTTTGATTCCCCATCGTAACCCCAAACAGCCTGAACATCTCCAAGAACATCAGAAAGAACGTTACCTGGAGAACTGTCAGTCGGGAGAACTGGGAACGAGATCAAGTTCCAGCCTTCATAAAGAAATATTTCAAAGCCCACCACCGGGTTTATCTCTATTGTTGTTTGGAACCCGGAGTTGGCAAACTCCGCCTCATTAATAAAATTCAAATTCCCAATCTTATCGGACAAATGCACTTCCGTAATCCTCCAAGTCTCAGACTCACTGAGCTGAGGAAACTCAGTTGAAACCTCATACACGCCGTCAAACTCATCTCCAGAGACTCGAGAGTCTGCTTCAAACCACCAACCTTGAACCTGATCTCCAGATGGATTGTGAGCGGTAATTAATCCACGATTGAACCCAGACAGATCATCAGTGACTCTAATGGTTGCTGTTACTGTTTGAGGACCAGCACTGACATCAATAGATTGCTTGTCAAAGCTCAGGTCCACAAGAATAGGATCACTAATGTCTCCTACTGATGTTATCTCTATTGTTGCCTGAACTCCTGAGGCCACAATTACTTCTTCATAAATGTTCACCTCGTTTCCAACCTTATCAAGCAATTGCACTTGGGTCACTCTCCAGAGCCCAGACTCACTGAACTGAGGAAACTCCTGTGAACGCTGATATACGCCATCAAACTCATCTCCGGAAACCAAGTCAGAAGACATAAAACCGAAATATAGCGATTGTTGCCCAGATGTACTACGAAAGTAAAAACTTGCCCAGCTGAATCCTGACAGATCATCTGTTACTCTTATGGTCGCAGTTACTGTCTCAGGCCCACCACTGACATCAATGGACTGCTTGTCAAAGCTTAGATCCACAAGAACAGGAGCACTAAAATCATCAATCGCAAATGCAGTTTCAGTTGAAATAGCATTGAATACAAGACATAGAATAAACACGATCTTTGATATCCTAGAAATGTAATTGCATGTCCTTGGAGCGAAGGAAAAACTAGGTTTAACTAAGCATAACAGGTTTAGCATGAAGTTGTAATAATAATAAAACTATAAAAAATAATGTATACGAATGCTGGCTATTAACGGGGGGTTTCGTTTTACTAGCCCTAGTAAACTAATTTTTTATCGATCTTGATCGTTTGGGGGTCGATCATAGAGGACGTTTTAAGGGTTTTACATAAATAAGGTATTCACTATTTTATATATCCTTAAAAAATAGGGGGATCGCGTCTGCATAATAATCTTTAATATCAGACCCGGCTCAGCCTAACTGAGTTTAATGGTTTATTGCACTAAATGCGGCACAGAGAACCTTGACGACGCGGAAATATGCTCCAGCTGCGGCGTATCGCTGGTTGATCGCCCCACGAAGTACAGGAGAGACGACCAGGACTTTGAGGACATGTGTTTCGGGGGAAGGGGCAGGACCATGGGGCCCATCATCTTCGGTGCCATAATGATTCTGGTCGGCCTGAGCTTCCTCCTTGAGCGCACCTTTGCGTGGATGAACTTCGATAATCTCTGGCCCCTCATCATCATTGCGATTGGGTTGATTGTTGTGGTCAACGCAACGCAGAAACGAAAAACTTCAACCTGAGCCCACCTTTTTTTCCAGTTTTCGGGTATGAGTATCCTGATGAAAAAGGATAATAGCGGAGCATAACCAGTTGACCCGACTGAAAGTCAGAGATGATGACATGGTAAACGTATTGATATTGTACTACTCCCGAGGGGGGAACACCGACGCCTTGGCTAAGGCAATCGCATCAGGCGTGGAGAAGGTGGAGTCAGTGAAGGCGGTGCTGAAGAGGGTGGATTATGCCACCGGGATCGAGTTGATTGAGTGCGACGCCGTCGCGTTCGGGTCGCCCAACTACTTCGGCTACATGGCGGGCATAATGAAGGACTATTTTGACAGGACGGTGGGCAACAGGGGCAAGGTCGAGGGGAGGCCCGCGGCCGCGTTCTCATCAGGCTCAGGCGAAAGCACGGGAGCCCTTGACAGCCTGGAGAAGATGATTGACTCATTCAAGCTGAGGAAGATCGCGGACGGACTGGTGTTCTCCGGTGACCCCAGTGATGACGATCTGGCAAAATGCGTTGAGCTGGGCTCCAAGCTGGCAAAAGAGGCCGTTGATAGAGCCAGTGAGCCACAGGAGTAAACACGATTTATAGGGAAGGATCGGGCTGGTCCCTTTCTTTAACCCCTTTTTATCATCAAAATGGTTTTTCTTTGATACACCAAAAAGGAATAAGGGTTTAAATTATACAATAGAAAAAGGTGGTCTCTACCCGAACTGAGTCGGGATCATTATTGTGGATGTTGTGTGGCGCTACTTGTCAGGGGCCATACTGCCAGTAATCCACTTGATGATGCCTGCAATTACTAAGAGACTTCCAATGAACAATCCATATCCGACCGCGGGGATCACGTCTGGAATTGCCGAATTTGCTAATACCTGTAAAATCATCTTCACTCGTTCCTATAATGATGCCATATGATAAATAAAACATTGGTTCGATAACGTGAAACTTGTTTCAAATCGTCCAATTATTGCATCAATGTGCTAATTTGGGGGATGAAATTATCGGCTAATATAGAGCAGGGTAAACGCGGCGATGCAAGTGAAGAGATCAGGCAACATAGCGAAAGGCCCGAGACCCGACCCCATAAACCCAGCATATCTAACCAGCAATGGGTTTGATGCAAAGGCATAGAGCAGCAGGGCAACCGAGAATATTACCATCCCAAGTGAGAACTCCAGCCCTGTCTCCTGATACACCTTGAGGTATGTCACTGTCAGGCTAAGCAGCAGGAAGGCGTTCACGCTGGCGAGTACCGTCTTCAATGAGTAATAGACCTCAAGGTCACCTGACATGCGGCCACCGCCCATGCCCCTGCTGCTGTGTATCTCAACCGATGACGAGGCATAGTACGCGATAGCACCGATTACTATCGCGCCTATTATCACCCAGATCATTACCCTGTTCTCTTTCATCTTTGTTCCTTGTCCGCACCGCTCTTTTTGTTCTTATTCCCAATTTTCACCCAAATCTCCTCGAAGAAGCCGTAATTGTCCAGCAGGCTCTCGCTTGGAAAGTACATGACGCCGTAGCCGTCACCAATGGAGGTCACAAGCCCGTTCTTCTCAAGGGCTTCCAGGTGGTGTCGTATCGTGCTATAATCCAGGCTAAGCTCCTTGCTCAGCTGGTGGGCGTTCTGGGGGTTTTCGTGAACCGCATTGATAAGCCGTGCCCTGTTGAGTCCTCCACGCGTGCCACCGATCATCCACTGGATGATGTGCGTGAAGTACTTTGATCGAGTCGGCTTCAATATAGTCCTGATAGCGTTACTTCAGGTAAAAACGTCTTCGATTCTAGGGCGAGGACTCTGGATTAATTCAATAGAGATTTGGGAGAGACTCGGGGTCAATGTTGAAAAACCGATTATAAGCGCAGTGAGGATGAATTCCTCGGTGAAATATAAAAAATGAATACACGTAAAGGCTTAACCCTTCTCGGCCTTCTGGCCGTGATAGGAATAGTTATGGGCGGAATCGGTTTCGCGGTAGCTCAGGACGCTGCTGTCGTCGATGATTTCCTATGCGAGGGCACAGGCCCCCTAGGCGTCATGAACGGCAGGGGTTTCTGGTCACAGCTCTCGGAGGAGCAGGGCGCGGCTCTGTTCGAGGAGACCCAGATGATGTACGAGGCTGGCGCGACTCACGAGGAGATCCAGGCCATGAAGGCAGAGATGCTTGAGGGCTGGGGAATCGAGGCTCCTCTGTGGGGCGGCCCCCATGTCGGTGGACAGGGCGGCTTCGGCAGGATGTTCCAGGACGGCGAGGGACGCGGCGGCCACTATGGCGGACGCGGAGCTGGCGGTCGGGGCTACAACGGCGTCTGCCCTAACTAATCCTTCAGAGATCAAGAGATTGATCTAACCCCCTATTTTAACAACTTTTTTAGAAAATCAATTTTTTACTGAGTGGCGACTCTTTCCCAGATAAATTAGTCTAGGAGTAATTTTTTTTGTAGAAACTCACCATGTCTTCTATCATGGTTCTCCGCTGCATGATTGACTCGATTATCTCCTTGAGGTAACGCTCCCCAGCCTCGGTTACCTTGTAGACACGCCGCCTCTTCTCGTTTGGCGGGTTTTCCCAGTTCGAGGACAGCAGCCCCTTCTTTTCCAGCCTCCTCAGGGTGGTGTACAGTGTGCCCGTCTCGATCCTGGCATCGACGAGGTACCCGCTCTCGTTCAGGGTCTCCATGAGCTTGTAGCCGTGGACAGGTGATTCAACGAGTACCCTGAGGATTACCAGCGTGACCCAGTTTTTTATTGGAAAGGCGCTCATCACAGACACTCCGTGCATAACACTGTTATATATGTAACATGGTTACCTATCCTCAGTGATTATACATTGAATAGAAAAGCAGTATTCCTAGCTTTAATAGTTCTTCTAACCATGGTCACG
>CAYLJH010000177.1:0-4651 GCA_964383685.1 uncultured Candidatus Bathyarchaeia archaeon
ATTGCCCCTATGCTGTCATCGGTGTCAGTGAGCCCCATCTCAAGCATGCCCTGTGCTACCCGATCCCTGACAACCCCGTTTCCGTCGAGGACTAGGACCCCCGCCTCTTTAAAGTCCATCAGAAATTGCTCAGCGGTCTCTGGCCCTAATTCCGCGTACAGGGCCGCTACGTGGGTCGCGGTCGTCCCGAACATCGGGTAGGCCAAGCCGACACTGTAACCGTTCTCAAGGTAACCCACGAGATCGAAGATGGAATCGGGGTAATCCTCGGGTGCCACCAGCTCGGTGTTCACCAGCAATACCCTTGCTCTTCCCCCGAACCCCGTCCAGTGGCCGTCAGCGTCTATGTATGCGGAAGGAATACTGTCTGACTCAATCGAGATGTATGGGGTCAGAACGCCCTCTTCCTTGAGTAGGATGGTCTGGGCGATCTCGCCGTTCCACCAGACATCTGCTAGGGGGTTTCCCTTTTCGGCGATGAGCCTGTTGACTAGACCTGTTGTCTTCGCCGCCTCAACGTCGTAGACGGCCTTCACCTTGATCCCCGTCTCCGCCTCAAATTTCTCCAGAACCGGCTCAGAGTATATCTGGTCAACCGAGGTATAGATGACAACCTCGCTCTGGTTGGTTGTTGAGTTTATGTAGACGCCCGCGGCGACGATCATCACTATAACAAACGCGATGATCTTGGAGTTTGTCCTAATATTCACGTACATTTAGCCACGATTACCGTATTTCTACCTTAGGAAAAAACAGTGAATACCTTGATTGTGTAAAACTCCTGCGGGTTGTACCCACGATTTTCAGGCTCATGCGTGCCTCAATCTGAGTCTTCTTGATACTATTCCGTTTTGTTAATAAAAACTCATCAAAAATCGGTTAATTAAGGACAACTCCATAAAATACTCTAATCCGTACGTTTAAATCTGATACAATTAGTCAATATGCGGTGTTAACCACGGTATGGAATTATCGCGTAGTTCGACACATCTTATCTTTCTAGCAACATTAAACATTTGTTATGCAATGTACAATGTTTTTCGGGTAGATTGGGTCAACGTAACGTTACCAATACTGAACTTTTTCGTTATATTGTTCGCTTTTGCAGCGATTGAGAACGAGTTAGACGAAAAACGGAGAAACAAATTGGAGGTGACAGTAGTTGAACACATCCAATGATTACCCTGATTGCACTAAATGCGAAGGAATAATGTACCCATCTTTTGATCACGAGAAAGAAGAATCCATCGGGAAATGTCCTTCTTGCGGTCATATCGACAAAAAGAACTGAGCCAATTTGAAATTGGAGGAAGATGGCAATGAAGTTTTGTCCAAGATGCGATGCTTTTAGCATTCCTGATTATAATAAAAAACGATCAGTATGTAACAAGTGTGGACATTTATTTGAGCTGGTTATTAAGAAGATAAAAAAAGACCCCAAAATGCAAGAAAAAAAGGTATTTGTGGTAAAGAAAAAAGATCGGCGATTAAACCATTTACCTCGGAGGGCCAATGAGTGTTCCAAATGTGGAAATATGGAGGTCTATATCTCAATCGTTGCTGCAAGAGACGATGATGACGATAAGACTGAACGTTATCAATGTACAGAATGCGGATATTCTTGGAGACAAAGGACATAGAGAGCGTTCTCACATTGAATTTTTTCAATGACCTAAATGGTTTGAATCTTGCCAAAAACAACAATGTTAAGAGAATTCATTTCCTTCCTTTCCTCCAAGATAATGACAACCAATTTCCCAGAACCCAATTATACCTTAGGAAATAAAAGGTGAAGCAGGGCTGAGCTGGCCAATGTTACTACCGCGATTACTAAGAACGCGATTCTGTAGCCGCTGGAGTCTATCAACGCCCCGACGACCGAGGTCGATATGACCCCGACAAGGTTACCGAACATTGTGACAACCCCTAACCCAACTGGTTTCAGGCTGGAAGGCAGCGAGCCGGTTGTCGTGGAGTAGATTATAGGCGAGTAGCTGTACAGGGTCAGTCCGAGGATGATTAAGTTCAACCCGACCCAATACCCGCCGGGGCCCATCACCAGCCCCGCAAGGAACACGGCACTCAACGCGGATGCCCCCGTGATGGCCGCCTTCGACCCTACCCTTTCAAGGATGAAACCGCTTCCCATCTTGGCGAATATCCCAGCGAAAGGCAGGACCATGGCGAGGTATCCCGCTGATGCCACCGTCATGTCCCTGAACTCGACGAGGAATGACGGCATGAACGTGAACGTTGTCCGCAGGACAAGGTTGTAGGTGGCGTGGCTTAGAGCTAGGGGGATGAGGACGCGTGTGTACTCCCCCAGATTTCCTTCTGATGTCTCCGCGTCATCAACGCTTTCCTCCTCCGGCTTCATCAAGACCAAGGTCACGACAGCCAAGAGGAATGCGGGTATTGATAGGGCGATGAACGCCACCCTCCAGCCCCAGACTGACAGGATGCTGACCGCGACCGGGAACGCCAGTGTGTTCCCCACGTTCGCGCCTGACTCGTTGAACCCTATCGCCCTACCCTGCTTCGAGCCGAAGCGGTCACTGAGCAGGGCGTTGGCCACAGGCAGGTGGACCCCCTGGAAGAGGCCCACCAGAAACCTGAGGATGAACACGTGGGTGTATCCCTGGGCGGAGCCTATGAGAAGTGTTGATGCACCGTAGCCGACCATACTGCCAGCCAGTACATTCCTTGCACCGAAACGCCTGCTGAGTCCACCCGCCGGGACCTTGCTTATTATGTACCCGATGAGATACGCCGTCTCAAGCAGTCCGCTCTGGGCGTGTGTCATGCCCATCTCCGCTGTGAGCACGGGCAGAACCGGCGGCAGGACCGAGCGGGCCAGATATATGCTGATCCAGCCCATCCAAGTGATCAATAAAACGGTGTAGTTGTAGCTCCACCACTTGGGCCCGGGCATCATAGGGGAGAGAAGGGGCGTGAAGGATAGTTATTATCTTCGCTGCTAAGTCCTCTCGACCAGTTCCCTAACTCTCTCTTTTGCGTCCTCCATGGTGTCCACGCCGTGGGAGTAGATGAGGTGGTCAAAATCATATTCAAGCAGCCGTTTTATCTCACGTGTCGCCTCCTCCACGTCAAGGCAATATTTCTCAGGTGGCGGGGTAATCACTCCCGGCACATCGGCGCGGATCGTGTCCCCTGCAATGATCAGCTTATGCCTCTTCAGATAGAAACAGCTGTTTCCCTCGCTGTGACCGGGGACATGGATTACCTCGATCCCACCGCAATAAGGCAGCACCTCGTGGTCCTCCAAGCCCTCGACCTTCACGCCCTGGGCCGCCCCAATCAGAGGTGCTTCTAGCTTCTGGGCCATTATGGGTGCCCCGGTCAGCTCAACAAGCTCAGGGAGGGTGTTGATATGATCCGGGTGCCTGTGGGTGACGAGGATGAGGTCAACGTCCTTCCAGCCCTTACCCATGGACTCCAGCTCCCTCCCTATCCCTTTGACGTGCTCGCCCGTCATACCGCCGTCAATGAGAATAGTCTTCTCGCAGTCCAGGATCCAGCTTTCCAGGCTGTGGTTCTTGTCCGCGCTGTGGTCGATTCCATAAACTCCTTCCAGTATCTTTACCATCTAAAACACTGGACTATTTTCCCCGTCTACACTAATAACGGAATCGAGTGGGCAACGATGCCACCAAGCCCCACCTGTTCCCACGAAATAATTTTTTCCAGAATTTACGGCCCACTGATATCATGAGCCCGGCTAAAAAAAGTTTTTTTCGCTTATACCCAGTGGCAGGAGCTCCCACCTTTTTTCTCCTTATGTCAGGTTACTTGATGCAAGCCCCAATTTTTTTCCCGATATATACGGTAACCATTCACAAGGGCCACCGGGCAACCAATACCAGCCCGAAAAAAAACCCAGAATAACCACCTGTAGGTACCATAAAAGGTGGCGCCGGGAAAGGGATTCGAACCCTTGAGTCCTTACGGACACCAGCTTTCCAGGCTGGCGCTCTACCAGGCTAAGCGACCCCGGCAACCAACCATAAACCAGCCTACCCCGAATTTAAATGATCACATGACCCACACAGCTTATTACGAGCCAAATCCTAGATAGCGAGATTGAAAATGAACGTAAGCTGGAACGACAGGCTTCAGAAGACACTTGAACAGCTTGAAAACCTGAAGAGCCAGAGGGACCTGGACAGGCTCGACCTGGTCAAGAACATGCGGTTCAGCTTCGGCGCCCTCAGCCAGAGCCTAGGCGGCTGGATGCAGTGGGTCAACAGCCCCGAGGTCATGAGCCAGTTCACCCAGGAGGAGATGCTTGAGATGAGCGACCAGCTCATAGACATGGTCACAAGGTTCGTGGAGTATGACAGGGAGATCACGGACAGCGGACTCAAAAAGGGACTGGGCAAGCAGCGCGAGGAAGAGCCCAACAAGTTCGTTATCTAACCCCCTGATTCTTCAAGACATTAAATAACCGTTATTCCCGTGGTTCCCCCATGAAATACTACATCGAGGAGAAGGCGGTTGACCTCAAGGTCGCTCTTGACAAGGAAATACTCACCTGGGAGGGCGTGGAGGAGAGGAAGATGATGGGCTGCCCCAGCTATCTCGTCGGGCGAAAGATGTTCGCCCTCGTCGTCACCAAGGGAGCCGTGATAAC
>CAYLJH010000178.1:0-749 GCA_964383685.1 uncultured Candidatus Bathyarchaeia archaeon
GGCCCGATGATTGGTAGAGATTGAAACTCGAACTGGGTGTTTTTATGACTCTGTTTCTTGAACTGGCTTGTTTTAGGGGTTATCCGGGGTACCCCCCCTTCCCCCCCTATTTTTGGATGCTTTTTGTATTATGAGGTCTATGTAAATGGCAACTTGTTACTTGAGATCTGTGGAAAAGGTGTTTCTGTCTATTGTGACATTGATTACGGTTCTAGACAATAATTTTATCGGATGGTGGAGCCCGAATGGGTGCCGTTGACGGCCCGCCTTATCTCCTCGGGGTCGGTGCCGTCGATGATGGCCACGGGTATCTTGAGCTTCTTTGATAGCTTGACGGCTGATAAATCGAACAGCCCGTACTCGCCGGGTGCCTGGCGGGTGTTCTCCCTGATGATGGTTTCCAGTTGCTCGAAGGTGAGCTCTGAGAGCTTTTTTGCATCGGTGTGGACGCTTGGGTTCTTGTCATAGACGCCGTCGATATCGGTGGCGTTGATGATGAGGTCGGCCCCCATGGCCCCTGCGAACTGGACGGCCCTGTAATCGGTGCTGGTGCCTGGTTTATGCCCACCTCCGATCCAGACCTTGCCGGGTGTGCGTTTGTCGAATGCCTCGCCCGGTGTCTCGTACACGGTGGGCTGCTCGGCGATGTCGCCCAGGGCGGCCATGAACAGGAGGGCGTTGACATGGCTTGACTTGATGCCCAGATAGTCAAGGACATCGGGTGATGCGTTGTAGGTCTTGGCGATGTC
>CAYLJH010000178.1:759-4641 GCA_964383685.1 uncultured Candidatus Bathyarchaeia archaeon
CTAGCGGGCTTGCCGCCTCCGCATACGACGACCATCTCGTGGCCTTCCTGGTGTAGCCCCCGGATGACCTCGGCGTACAGGCTGTACTTTGCCGGTTCGAGCTTGACGTAAGGATCCGCGTTCTTGCCGGTGAGGAGGCTTCCCCCGAGGCTGATGGCTACCTTCATGGTGGGGTAGGATGGATGAGGCGTTATAGTTTTTGTGGGGGCCATTGGTGAGAGGTTATCGAATTGATTCTCAGCTAAATCCTACAAACATTTATATCGATAAACGATATCGATTATTAATATCGAAATACGATATTAGTGATACATATGAGCAAACGAATACTGCGACGGTTCTTTTTGGGGTTTATGAACATACACATACTTCACCACGCAAAAGCCGAGCCATTCTACGGTTCATGGATGATCGAAGAGCTAAGGAGCCATGGATACAACGTGAGTGCGGGAACGATTTACCCGATGCTCCACTCCCTGGAAGAATCTGAGCTAATCATACAGGAGGAAAGATTGGTTGAGGGCAAGATTAGAAAATATTACTCAATCACCCCTGAGGGAGAGCAGGTTCTGGAAGAGGCAAGGAAACGCGCCCACGAACTTTTCAAGGAAATAAAGGGGTAAGGTGAACTATCGTAAACCTATTTGGCCCACCCGAAGGCAATGAAACTTTGTTTAGATACCTGACAAAGTACACGCCCCAGTTCATCATATCCTCCATTGGCGGATTCATTTACAATACCACCATAGTACTTGGCCCAATCTACATGGGGAAAATCATTGATGCAGCGGGAGGAGGCCCCGCCTCACAGGTCCTATTGATGGCAGCCTCATTCATTGGATTCACGGCGTTCTTCCAGTTCGCTAGATACATAAAACGCTGGTACATGAGAGACCAGTTCAACAGGGTAGCCTGTGACCTAAGACAAACATTCTTGGAGAGAACTCTTGAGCGAGAACTCCCTGACCTAGAGAAAGAAACAGTGGGGGACCTGATGTCACGTACTGTCGGAGACATCACTGAGGTAGTTGATACCGTAATGGTCACTATAAACGAGGGCTGGGACACGTGGCTCCTCATGATCTCCTATTTCATAACCCTACTAATTCAGGACACCCGGACAACGCTAATAGCCTCGTTCATGGTGCCTGTCACCATTCTCATAGCCCAGACCATGAGGCATGTACTGTTCAGGTACTCAATGTCAGTGAGAACGGCTACTTCGATCTCCAATAGTGGCCTACAACGGTATCTTGACGGGATATCTGTTCTTAGGTTGTTTGGTAGAGAAGCGTCTGAGGCAGATGGACTGAAATCAGCTTACGAGGAACAAACAAGTTTCAGGATTAAGCAGATGCTCCTTCAACAAGTCCTGCTTCCAGTCTACTCCCTGGTAGCTGGATTGGGTGTAGTGATAGTCATCGTCTTCATGGCTAGAAAAGTTATCTTGGGGGCGTGGACCGTCGGTGAGTTTAACGCCTACCTCATAATGTTTGTCGCGTTGGCTACCAGGACACGCGTAGCTGCTAGGGTATTCAATCGTTGGCACGGTGCGAGGGCTGCATGGACAAGAGTTAAGGAGAAGATGCAGAAAACCGAGGAGTCTGAGGTAAACGGAGTTTCTCTCGACAAGTGCTCAGAGCTGATCATTAAAGACCTTGATTACTGGTATGGTGAGAATAAAGTACTTGAAAAAATCAACCTTCAAGCGAAAAAAGGTCAGTTAATCGGCATAACTGGTTCTGTTGGGTGTGGGAAGACTGCATTGGCTCTCGCATTAACTGGCATGTATCCATACGAGGGAAGCATCAAGCTAGATGGCTTCGAGCTAGACGAGATCAACGCATCAAGTAGAAGTAACCTTATCGCCTACACGGGGCACGAACAGTTTTTGTTTTCATTAAGCGTGAAAGACAACATAATTTTCTCAGAAGAATTCAATGAAAAAAGACTAGATAAAGCGATTGAGTCATCGGCTTTAGTTTGGGACCTATCTAATTTTGAAGATGGTGTCGATACCAGAGTCGGGGAGAAGGGAGTCCGTGTTTCAGGTGGGCAAAGACAAAGAATCGCCTTAGCTCGCACTCTTTACTCAAACTCTGACCTCCTAATTTTGGATGATCCCTTCCCTGCGGTTGATATTGAGACTGAGAGGCAGATTATAGAGCACCTCAGGTCTTCCTACAGGGATAAAATCATCCTACTGTTCACTCATAGGTTAACCTCGTTCGTTTCAGCAGACCAAGTGATTGTCTTGGATGGAGGACGAATAACTGAGAGTGGTACGCATGATGAGTTGATGCGGCAAGGCGATGTCTATAGCGAGATCTTCTCTGCACAGCAATTCATGGAGGCGGAAGCATGAGTCAAGATAAACGAGCGTTCCTGAGAGACTCTTTCACAACCACCATGAAACAAAACCCGATTTACGGTACAATCGTGGTTGCGGCTGTAATAATTGGGGCGATGATTAACACCTGGCCTTCGCTTGTGTTGCGGTCAATTGTAGATGAGTCCCTCCCGAACGGTGGTTTGGATATTTGGAGACTTGGTTTTACCTATCTAGGTACAACTTTGCTGATAGGGGTGGTTGATCTTACCCGTGAATACGGTGCCACTGTTTTCGGGCAACGATTATTGTTGAATATTAGAAAACTGATGCTTGACAGGCTTCGCCTGCTCCCTATGTCCTATTATAACACGGTGCCGGCAGGAGACACGATTTCAAGGTTTACAGGGGACATAGAAGCAATAGACTCCCTGTTTACAGCTGGTTTGGTAAGCGCAATTGCGGACCTACTAAAAATAATCGGGTTTCTACTGGCAATCTACAGCATCTCTATCCATATTGGTGTGGTTGCTACTTGTTCATTGCCCGTCCTTTATCTCGCCACTGACTATTTCCGGCGAAACATGTACGAAAAACAGTTATCCATACGCCGCAAGGTCTCGGATATCAACACGAGTATACATGAGACGTATTCCGGGATGAAGATAATCAAGATCTTCGGGATGGAGAACTTCTTCGCGGAGCGTTTTGAGCCTATTCTTGAGACTCATAGGCTTGCCATGAACTCAAACAGTGTATACGTTTCGTGGTTCCCGTGTGTTACCCAGACCATCCGTTCTGTGTTTATCTCCGCTGCCCTGGTAATTGGGGCAAGCAATAACCGATTACCTCTGGCTCTTGGATTATCTTTGGGCACACTCGCGGCTGTGGCTGACTTGATGATCCGGTTGTTTACCCCAATCCAGGCGATATCCGGTGAGATCCAGACAATTCAACGCGCTCTGGCTGGTGTACAGAGAGTCGAGAACTTTTTCTCACAAGATATTCAGGTGAACGGAGCAGGTGATCATGTTTCTGGAGATTTGCCTGAGGGCGTTGATGTGGTGGTTGACGATGTATGGTTCTCATATGGCGATTCAGAAGTGCTGACGGGTGCAAGTCTCGTTCTTCCCGCTGGGACCAAGGCGGCTATCGCTGGTAGGACTGGCTCAGGCAAGACGACTTTGATGAACCTTGTTGCTGGCCTCTACAGTGTTAACCGGGGTAATGTGTCCGTGGGTGGCGTTGACCCCTTTTCGTTGCCAGCTGAGGAGCGGAGGAGGCTGATGGGCATAGTACCCCAGACTGTTCATGTCTTCAACTCCAGCGTTCATGACAACGTGACACTGCGTGATTCATCGATCAGTCGTGAACAGGTTGAGATGGCATTGGAGACCGTCGGGTTACTCGATGTCGTGAATAATCTACCTGAAGGCGCGGATACGTTCATCGGAGAAGGCTCACAACAACTCTCATTTGGTCAAACTCAGCTTCTTTCCCTTGCCAGGGCTATTGTGACCGACCCTCCATTGCTTCTGTTGGACGAGCTAACC
>CAYLJH010000179.1:0-4236 GCA_964383685.1 uncultured Candidatus Bathyarchaeia archaeon
AGTGAGTGTCTTGCCCTCCTTGGCTCCGTTGATGACGATGTATGGCATCCTCACCGTGTGCGTTGATGCTTCCCCGATCTCAACCCATCCGCGGTGTTTTGTTCCTGACTCGATAACCGTATCATCTACCTGAAAAGACATGGATGGTATGGGAATAAAATAGGGTAAAAAACCCTTGGTTAGAAGGTGTAGTTGGCTATGAACGGCTCACGCCAGTCCTTCCACCAGCCGATAAGGCTATTTCCCTCCTCGGTGATGAGGAAAGTGTCCTTGGCCATCAGCAGGTTGTCCTTGGCGTCCTTGATTACCGGGGAGAACACGATGATCATCCCTGGCTCAAGCACGGTCTCATCCGCAGCTGATATGTACGGTGGCTCGTAGTTACTCGCCCCGATACCTGCCCCGAGGGCTACCTTGGTCTGAAGGGCTATTCCCTTCTCTTCCGCAGCAGCCTTTACCGCGTTGAAGACATCGCTGGCCTTTACACCTGGCTTCAACGTCTCCCTCGCCGTCTCCCTTAGACTGACAAGGCTCTGGTAGTCCTCCTTCATCACTTCGGTGGGGTCGTCCATGGAGAGCATCCTCGCCCCGTTGCTCCAGTAGCCGTTCACCGTTGAAACCAGCTCCATCCTGAGCCACTCCCTCCGCAGGGGCTTCTTGTCCAGTCCGATGCCGAACATGGGTGCGCTGGGCCACCATGTCTTCATATTGGTCTCGCCAACCGCCTGGGCTATGGCCTGGTGTCCAACCTCATCAAGCTCTCTCTCAATGGCGTGGGTCCTTATGCCCTCGGTGATGTTCATCTCGCCGTTGGCCTGCAGAACCAGGATGTGGTGGGCGTGTCCCGCGATGGACTGGTCGTTCTTGGAGACCACTTCGTCAAGGAGTTTAAGCTCCTTTGGTGTCTTCCTCAACCTGAGCTCCCTGAGCAGGTCATCACATGGGACTAGCTCATAGTCCTCCAGTGCTCCCTTGAGCCTGTTGTAGACGTTGAGGGGGGTCCTATTGACATCGATGCCGACCCTGCCAGTCTTCCTGACTGTGTTCTTGGCGATATGTACCGCCGCCTCAACGATGCCGCTTGGACTCCCAGGCTTCTCGATGTACGTCCTGGTCTTGTTGATCCAGCCGAGGTTCAGGAAGCTGCTCTCCCACTCATGCGGGAGCACGCAGGTCGCTGACTCATCCTTGGGCCAGAAGACCGCCATGTACCTGTCTGGGAATGATTGTGGGAAGTGGAGGTAAGCGCCTGATAGGTACTGGACGTTGTCGTAACCGAACACTAGGATGGCGTCATAACCCGCCTCGTTTATCCCGGCGTTAACTTTCTTTATTATCTCTTCTCTCATTTCATCTTCCTCCTAGTGGGTCGTCCTCATACCGTATACATAGTACATCTTGTCCCATGTCATGTACCAGCTGAGCTTCCTGTTTCCGTCCTCGATGATTGCGTAGATGTCCTTGTTGTGGATAAGCTCCTTCCTAGGACCGTACGTGTATATGTCCAGCGCCAAGACCATCCCCAGCTTTAGCTCTGTGCTGCAGTTCAGGTTCAGGTAGGGTGCCTCGTGGTGGCTCGCGCCAACACCGTGGCCGATGCCCGGCTCCTTCCAGAAACCTATGGCCTGCTTCTCAGCGGCCCTCGCCACGTGGGCGTAGACCTCGTTGCACGCAACTCCTGGCTTGAGCATCTCAAGGGCCTTGTCCCTGAGCTGGAGGTTCTCCTTGTAGGCGTCCTCCTGTTCAGGGCTTGGGTTGCCCGTCACGCCCATCCTGCCGAGGTTGGTCCAGTAGCCCATGTAGTGGCTGCTCATGTCCATCCTGAAGATGTCCCCGATCTTGATCCAGCCCCTCTGGGGCGTGTAGTAGATCTGGCCGTCGCTTCCGAAACCGCAGTTCAGCAGGCTCACGCCGCTGCCGCCGTTCTCGTTGGCGTGGACCCGCATCCTCTCCGCGAACTCCGCTATGGTGTAACGCTGATGGTCCACGGTCCCGTCCAGGTGCATCAGCGCGTAGATGATACCCCTGTCTGACTGCTTGCATGCCCTCTCTATGAGCGCGATCTCGCCCTCTGTCTTGATGATCCTGAGGTCCCTGATCATCGGGTCCGCTGGCTCCCACTGTACGTCTGGAAGTTTTCCTGATAATGAGTCCATCAAGCCCTTTGTCACGCGCGCCGCGTCGATGCCGATCATGTTCTTGTCAAGCCCCATGCTCACGATGAGTTCCTCCATGGCCTTGACAAATGCCCCTGTCTCGTATCCCTGGTTCTCGTCGTAGACGAGCACATCGCCTGTCCAGCCCTGGTCCAGTACTGCCTGTGACCAGTCCTGTGGCAGTATGACGACGGGGGAGCCTTCCTTTGGCATCAGCACCGCTGCTTTCCTTGATGGATAGTTTTCCGCGAAGGGCAGGACCGTCCTTGATAGATAGTTGTAATTGTCCACGCCCAGCGCCAAGACCGCGTCGTACTGGCTCTCCGATACGGCCGTCTCTATTTTTTGTTTGAGTTGATCCATTTGGGGTGCTCCTATTAGCATAGAATCCTATCGATTGACTAGAGAAGGGTACGGGACTTACATATAAGCAGTTTTCGCCTTTTTCGAGTCCTCGTTTATAAAGGATACGAGTTGAAAACGGGTTCTAGGGGAACGGGTCGTTAAATTTCTGTATCTCGATGACGTAACCCTCGGGGTCTTTGAGCAGGAATATCCTCATATTGAGCTCAACGTCGTCATGGGGCTTGTCCAGTGTCTCGACGCCGTTCTCCTTGAAGTGCTCGTACCACGCATCGGGGTCGTCAACGATGACCGTGAGCATGACGGGCTTCGTGGGGTCATACTTGTGGTAACCTATGTTTCCGTCAACGCAGCCCATGAAGGCGTTGTCGGCCACCTTGAATATCTTGGCCCATTTCTGGTCCTGTACCAGCTCAAAGCCCATTATCTTCTCGTAGAACTCCCCGGCCCTCGCCATGTCCTTGTAGTAGAAGAAGGTCAGTAGTCCGTCCACGCTTGGAGGCGTCATGGGGGAATGGTGGTCTCCAATGATATGAAGTGTGCCCAAGGATTTTCATATATCTATAAAATACCCCGTATCCCATCCATAATTGATTGAAATGGTTTCTGTAGGCGACAAGGCACCTGGGTTCACTCTCGTCAACCACGAGATGAAGCCGGTGTCACTTGATGATTACTCGGGCCGGAACGTTGTCTTGGCCTTCTACCCAGGCGCGTTCACGGGTGGGTGCAAGATAGAGGTGTGCACCATTAGGGACGGCATGGCCAAACTGGAGGACCTGGACGCCGTGGTCCTGGGCATCAGCGTGAACGACCCGTTTACAAACAAGGCCTTCCACGAGGACAACGTCCTGAACTTCCAGCTCCTCTGTGATTACAACAGGGAGACAGTGAAATCCTACGATGTCTACCACGAGGACTTTGCCGGCTTGAAGGGCTACACGGTCGCCAAGCGCAGCGTCTTCGTTGTAGGTAAAGACGAGCTGGTCAAGTACAAGTGGGTCACTGAGGACCCTGGGGTGCAGCCGGACTTTGATGAGATCCAGGCTGAGCTATCAAAGTTAGCCTAAAACCCCTTATTTTTACATATGCAATTTACAGTAAACGCTTAATAAGCCTCATCTCACAAAAGATAGTGGAGATTCAATGAAGAGTTACGTAAAGTTATACGGTCCGCCAATTGCTAAGGCACTCGTTGCCCTTCGAAAAGTAGCTGTTGACTTCCCCGAGGTCTGCGTCATGGACGCCGGGATAGAGGCATCCTTGGATATCCCCTCCGGGGCCGGGACCCTCGATACTATGAGGGGAGTTCAGACCTTCTTCGGTGGGGCGGGAGCAATCTCGGAAGAGCGGTGCGATACCATCCTCAGCAAGAGCGGTGAAAGTCTCGGTGCCAATGATTTCTTCTACGAGTGGTTCCAGAAGCCCTCGGTGGCCCAAGTCGAGGAACTCATAACCAAGATAGATAAAGCCCTGGCACCGACCGGCGCCAGGTACACACTGACTACAAAGTAGGAGACTACTTTTCACCTAACTGTTCCCAAACTTTTTCCATATCACCAGTCGGCAGGTTGCACACAAACCCGGTGCAAACATAGACCATGGTCTCATCGCCGGGTTTCATCCCAGCGAGGTATCCGACCGATGCCTCCAGCTCCTCCGAGTACCTGTGGACCACGGTGCTGGGCAGGTATTTCTGGTCAAGCTGGGCGATGAC
>CAYLJH010000179.1:4246-4627 GCA_964383685.1 uncultured Candidatus Bathyarchaeia archaeon
CTGATACCACGACCTCGGTGCTCGGGCCGAACGCAAAATCAAGGCCCGAAAGCAGCATCGAGTACCCGTGCGGGGCCCCGAGGACCGTTGATGAGAAGAAACGCAACAGCTTGGCGGCCTCCTCTTCAAACGATGTGTCTCCTGTCAGCCTTGAGAGCCTCATGAGGTTCATGAACGCCACCGAGTTACCGCTGGGGATGGCCCCGTCGTACAGCTCCTTCCTCCTTGCCAGCAGCTCCTCGGCATCGCTTGATGTGAAGAAGAACCCACCCTCCGGGTCCGTGAACTGGGCCATCATGACCCCGTTGACACTGATAGCCGCGTCAAGGAACCTCTTCTCATGGGTCGCCTGGTAGAGCTCGATGAGCCCCCATGCCGTGA
>CAYLJH010000180.1:0-4621 GCA_964383685.1 uncultured Candidatus Bathyarchaeia archaeon
GGTCTGGTAGCTGAAAAAGAGAAATTGATTTATTAAAAGATGGGTTGGGAGGTTACTTCTCCCTCGTCAGGACCCTTCCCGCTCGCTTACCGGTGTACTTGCCCTTGTCAACTGCAACTGTGCCGTTCACAACGACGTACTCGATGCCCTCCGGGTGCTGCCGGGGCTCAATCTCAGTGCTGAGCACCTTCAAATTCGGCAGGTCCATCAGCACGATGTCAGCGTATGACCCCTCCTTGAGGACCCCGCGGCCTTTCATGTTGTGAACACGCGCCGCCATGGTTGCTGTCTTCTGCACCGCCTCCTCCATGTTTAACACATCGCCGTCCCTGACGTACTTGATGTAGAACATGGGGAATGCGCTGAACGGGTTGATGCCCGGTATGTTGTACGGCGGGCTCTTTCCCTGGTAGTCCTTGTCAAACACGCTGGTGTCAAGCCCAACCATGCCCCGTGGGTGGGTCCAGTACTGCAGGTACGGCTTCCTCGGCCCCAGGGTTCCCGTAGCGCCCCTCGTGTAGGGGTCCTCAGCGATGATGTCAAAGTAGGTGTCCCACTGGTCCGCGTCCCTCTCCGCCGCCACCTCTGCGATGGTTTTACCATCAATGCCTGGCACTTTGCTCTTGAGCACGATGATGTTCTCCGCCCACTTTGGAGCTGTGTTCGGGTTGTATGCCACTCTGATGAACCACTTGCCCCTGCGCACGGCGTCCTTGACCTCCTCCCTGAAGTCCTTCACCTTGAGCCACTTGCCGAACCCTTCAAGCCCGCCCAGCTCCCTGAGCCACGGGCTGTACAGTGATGCCAGGTACGGCATCGTCGAGAAACCGCTCCTTGTGAGCTGAGGTATGGCGTCCCATGTGATGTCCAGCTCGGTCTTGGCGTCCTCGGAGATCATGTCAAGGGTCAGCTTGACGTTGTGGTGCTCCAGCTCATCGGGCGCGGGTGGGTGCATCTGCCAGCCCGTTGACATGTGGGCGTAGTGGAGCCTCACACCCGTCTTCTTCCAGACATCAACGCACTCCATGAGCGCCGTGATCTTCTCGTTGGGGACGTGCCCAGCTGATACGCCCCTCCTCCTGCCTGTCCTCCTCCAGTGGGGGCAGTAGACGCCGCCGTACTCCTTGAGGGCGGATACCGAGTCGATGATCTCCTCGTGGGCGGCGTAGACGCCGGGGTCATAGTCCAGTCCGGTGCTCAGCCCGATGCAGCCGTCCTCCATGGCCTGGTGGATGAGCTCCCTCATCTGGGCCCACTCGTCCTTGGTCGAGTGGCGTTTATAGTCAAGTCCCATTACGACGGTCCGTACCGTGCCGTGTCCAACGAGGGGGGCGAAGTTGACGGCGATCCCGGTCTCCTCTACCCTCTTGAAGTACCCCGCCATGGTCTTCCAGTCAAGGTTCCAGTCGTATTCCTGGTCCATCCACTCGTTTATCTGGTCAATTGGATAGTACGATTGGTTCTGGTAGAACTTGAACGGGTCCAGGTCCGGTATCTTGTCCTGCAGCCCCCTGGGGGTCCTGACGTACTCGCCTAGGGGAGCTGGTGATCCCCCGCACTGGCCGCCGACGAAGGTGGTGATGCCCTGCATGATAAAGTTCTGGCAGTCAGGGAAATGAAGGAGGCTCCAGTCGGCATGGCTGTGGGCATCGATGAACCCGGGGACCGCAGTCAGCCCCTTGGCGTCTATGGTCCTCTCGGCGTCCCCCGTTGCAACTCCTAAGGACTCGACCTTGTCTCCCTTTACCCCGATGGAACCCTTGTATGGCTTCTTTCCGGTTCCCTCATATATCTTTGCGTTCTTGATGAGGATGTCGTAATCAGTCATAAGAATCTGTAAATGTAAACGTATTTAATTCATTTAACACTTGCAGAAGGTCTTACAGGCCCCCTCGAACCTGACGAACTCTGTCCATGAAAGCCTTGACGCGCTGGGGGTCCACAGGGTTCCACGTGTAGCCGTCCACCTTGAGGCTGGAGCCTACAATGGCACCGTCGGCGACCGACAGGTAATCATCCACGTTATGGGCTTTTACGCCGGTGTTGACGAACACGGGGGCATCAATGTGATCCTTGATGTCCTTGATCACGGATAGGTCGGCCTCCGCACCAGCCATCTTACCCGACACCAGTATGACGTCGGCCAGCGATGAGACCACCGCGCTGTGGGCGCGGTCAGCCTCGCTCCTTGAGCCAAGTGGTGAGGCAAACTCAGGCACGACATTGTAGAATACCCTGATGTTCTTTGCCCCGATCTGTGACCTGAACCGCGCGAACTTTCCCGCGTCCGGTGCCCAAAGCCCCATATCAGACTCGTAGACTCCGGTAATCACCTCCCTGATGAAGCTGGCCCCCGTTGCGTGTGCGATGGCTATGGCAGCCATGGGGTCCCATAGGAAGTCCACCCCGAATGTGATATCCGGCTTGACCTCTGAGACCACCCTGGTCATGGCGGCGATCTGCTCGATGCCCGCCTCGAACACGTATGGGCGGTCGTCCTCGTTGCAGAACATGATGGCGTCCACCCCGCCCTCAACGAGGTGCTCAACATCCCGCGCCACGCAATCTACTAGGTACTCAACTCCCTTCTCCCCATCATAGCGCGGTGTGCCAGGTAGCGCAGGTATGTGCGCCATGGCGATGATGGGCTTGCTGACCCCGAACAGCTCGTCGAACCAACCCTTGGAATTCATGTTAAGCTCGTCATGGCGTGGACTAAAGAGATTTTCGCCCCGCTAAGGTGCCTCTTTCCAGCTATTTTTATCAAGATACCCTTATACCCCATCCTGGGTGAGCAGTATCGATGTCAAAAGGATGCTGCGGGGATAACTTGCCCTCGTCTACCCTAGGGGAAAGAGGTACAATATGCTACTGCAATCAAATTACCGCCGGGGAGATCGTTAAAACCGTCAAAGAGACGGGTCTGACATCGATTTCAGGTATCAAGGGGCACCTGAGGGATGAGATCATATCCAATTGCACCGAGCTCAACCCCACGGGCAAGTGCTGCCACAACTCATTTGACGCGGTTATCAAACAGGCACTGGTGAACCCGTAGCTTTCCCGCTTTTCTGGAATATGAACTCGATGACGTGTTCCTCCCCGAACTCCTTCGATACCTGGGTCTCGCGGTGGAATTTCATAACAGAGAAACCGAGGGGCAGGAAATGGCCCTCAATCTCCTCAACCGTGTATCCCCGCGAGTACATGTCCTGGCCCATTAGGTTCACGAAGACATCGGAATCAGGGTCAGATGAGTCGTTGCCCGGCTCGTTCAACGAGAGGTAGAAGTATCCTCTATCAACCAGTGCAGAGTGTATCCTTGAGGCAGTCTCCCTGAACAGGTCTGGGGGGAGTAGGAGCATGGAGAACGAAGAGATGACTCCGTCAAACTCGTCCCTGTACGTTATCTCGCTCATGGAGCGTTGGACAAACTTTGCTCCCGGTACGTTTGTTGTGGCCACCTTGACCATCTCCTCGCTGAGGTCGACCCCCACCACTTTGAAACCGTTCTCAACCAGGTGCCTATCGTAGGGGAGGCCGGTTCCGCAGCCGAGGTCAAGCACCCCCCCTTTCTCGGGGAGCTTTCCCATGAATGAGATGAAGACATCGCTGAAATCCTTGAGCGCCCCTGACCTTTCGTCGTATCCTCTCGCGATATTGTCCCAAGCCTTTTTGTTCAGATCGAGTATGTCTCTCAGCGGTCTCACCGGATGGAAAATACCTTTGATGTTACATATTTATTCTTGTTCATCCAGCGCGAACCATGGTAATTCAATGATACGAGGTTTAACCCTCGACCTGTGGAGACGGACAAGGAGGGAAGCCGCTGTAATCTTCTTTATTGATTATCTTATCCACTTTTTGACGCAAGTAACTGTGACTTGCAATGATGGCTTTGATGGTTTGGTCGGGGGTACTGGACTCCGCCCCCGCGCATTAAATGACTGAAAACCGTGCATTCAGATCGCATTAAATCCGAGGACGAGTTTGTGTTTGCTCTGGTTCAAGAAGTATTAAATGGTGTTTGCAATTGGGTGACTTGTTCATGAATCAACAACATTTTACTGTACTCTTTCGCTGAAAAAACAGGAGTCGCCTTATCTTTCTACGTATTTCTTAACTGGTAAAAATGTGGTAAATAATGTTAATCTTGTAAAGTTTTCTGTCCCACCATACACAAAACGCTATCATAGTGAAGTGATAAAATCTTAAATATCGAGTCGATTTACAAGACTCAGATTCAAATGATAAACGAAAAACAGACAATGTACCTAGCTGTAATAGCTTTAATACTAGCGACAGTGGGTATCGGAATGTCCTACTACAAAACTGAGGGACCCATCGGTCTAACAGGTCCAGCCGGACCAGCAGGGACCGCTGGTGCTGCAGGCGATGCAGGCCCTCAAGGTGCTCAAGGAATCCCAGGAGTTGTTGACGCAAGTTATGTCTCTCCGGGGGCCGGGATCAACGTTGAAATAACTGATGTTGAGATCGACTCAGATGGGATAACGCATGCAACCATGACCGTCACAGACGCGAGTGGTCAGCCCATGTCATCCGACGATTTCAGCATGAGCTTCATGCTAACATCCATTGAGGAAGACGCATCCGGTACGCC
>CAYLJH010000181.1:0-4534 GCA_964383685.1 uncultured Candidatus Bathyarchaeia archaeon
TCCATGAACTTTGCCTGAACGTCCTTGGGGTATGTCATACCGGCTGCGTCAACGATGACTGGGACGCCGTACTTTTTCCCGATCTCAAGCACCTTCTCAAGAGGGCAGATGTTTGATCTGCGCATGGCCGGGTAGGCATAATGGATAGCCGCTGTCTTGTCCGTGATTGCCCGCTCCATCTGCTCGGGGGTACACCCCCAGTTCTCGTCGCCGACGAACACGAACTTGCCCCCCGCGACCTCCATGCTCCTGTCATAGACCAGCAACCTAGCGCTGCGCTGGATGATTATCTCGTTCTTCATTCCCTCAGTGTTGGGTAGCTTCCTCATAGCCTCTGGGTCGTCGCCCACCATGCAGGCAGCGGCCGCCAGGACAAGGGCGTTGAACGCCCCGCTTGTGATCCACGCGGCCGGCGCGTTGATCTCCTTTGCGATGTGCTCCCCACCCTTCTTGATGAGGTCCCACATGTAGACGTATGAGTTGTTGGCTTCCTCCATGGCTTCGCGAACCTTAGGAGTCAGGGTACTCCCACCCAGCCTGGTCAAATGGAATGCGGCGTTCACTACTCGCTTGACGCCGTACCTTGAATAGATGCTCATGGTACATATTCAGCCAAAAAATGATAAAACTGTTTGGGGGCTACTCGCGCCTGAGGAAATCCCCGACATCAAACATGTTCTTGATGACCCTCAGGTTGCCCGATGTCTCGTATCGCCCGTAACCTATGCAGCCCTCGCCGTACATGACGAGGCAGTACCTGCCCAGCTTGACGTCGCCCTCGAACCGCTGGACGTTCTCCTCGAAGATGTCCCTGCCCACCACGAAGAACCAGGCCGCGTCCCTGTCAACGTACGCCTTCTTCGTGCCGTCCTCTTTGGCCAGTTTCTGGAGTAGTAAGCTGCTGGGGATGAACCACTTCCTGTTCATGCCGAGGTAGAGGCCGTTGTACGTCATCTTGTCCCGAGGGAGCCCTGCTTCGACTGGCTCGATGAACCTCTTGTTGTTGATGGTCAACAGGTCCTCGGGCCGGTACTTGCTGCCCACCTGGATCAGGAACTTTCTCAGCAGCCTCATTGCTTTACCGCCCTCGCTATGAAGAAGCCCTGTGTGCCCACATCGTTGGGCCACAGCCTCCTGCATTTCTTTATTGACTCATCCAGCTGGTCCCCGAATATCTCTGTTACGCCCGGAGAGCCTGGTGCGTCTATATCATCGAGTTTAACGTCGTGGTTTTCGAGGAGCCACTGTACGTTGAGCTCGTTCTCCTCGGGCTCAAGGCTGCACGTTGCGTAGAGCAACACGCCCCCCTTCTCAAGGAGTGCCGCTGCCTTGGCCAGGAGTTTCCTCTGAATCATGAAGTTGTGCTGGATATGGGATTTCTTTCTCTTGCCGAACCAGCGACTATCGGTAACATAGTTACCTGAACACGGCGCGTCCAGTAGCACCTTGGTGAACATTGGCTCGTCTGGTAGGTCAAGGGAGTCCATGTTGTAGACCACGGTGTTCCTCACCCCCATGCGCTCAAGGTTGTTCTCCAGGGCGTAGAGCCTGAGCCTGTTCACGTCCACGGCGATTATAGAGCCCCCGTTCCCCATGTAGGCCGCCATCTGGGTTGTCTTGCCCCCCGGTGCCGAGGCCATGTCAAGCACCCTGTCCTCGCCTGAGGGGGACAGTATCTGGGCCGGCAGTTGTGACGCTGTCTCCTGGAGGAAGTAGTGGCCCAAGAGATACTCGACTGAAGCACCCAGGCTGAAAGGCGAGGAAATAATCTTGTAGCCATAATCGAGGAACGGTATCTTCTCAAGCTCCACGCCCTGGGCTGTGAGGGTGTCAATCAACGTTGATTCATCGGTGGCCAGGGGGTTCACGCGTAACGTCTTGGGGGTAACCTCGTCCCCGGTCAAAGTGGCACCCAAGCTCTGGTACAGCTCGATGAAGTCCTCTCGGCTCAAATCAATCCACTGGAATAACTCGGGATCAGGATATAACAACGATGTATTACTCGAATCAGCGGTCATGATCCTGTGCTGATTCCCCTTCAGCCAACAGGTAATACCTCTCGGTAAGTGACAGCTCAGGGGATTGATCTGGTGCGTGTTGAATACTATCCAGGAGAATCAGGGTTTTTTCGATGTTCCACAGCTCCTTGACGACGGGTGACTCCGCGTTGATCTGGTACAGCGGCGCTTTCCCTATCTTCTTGGTTATCCTGATGATCTCCATCCTGAGTAACTTGGGGAGGATACGATAAAGCGTGCTCTTTGACATCCCTATCTCTTCAAGTATCTCCTTCCTGGAGAAATCAAACAGGGCGTTCTCAAGGAGAAAGTCGATCAGCCTCAGCTCAGGGGTTTTCCCTAGGTATTGCAGAAGCATCGAATCGTCATCAGGGGGGAAATGCTTGCTCATTCATTCGGTACATCCATAACATTTAGAATGAAATGAAGGAATTAATAGCTTACCATTAATCGTACAGTTTGTGGCGCAATGCCCCGAAAAGCCTGACTTCCAAAAAAAACCGTGAACGAGTTAATGGTGCTCATCGAGATGCACTACAGGCTGTAGGTCACGATTTATACCCAAATCAACACTAGGACAGGTATGCGAAGGCGGATCAGAGACCACGGGTACAATCCCGGCGATCTGGAAACGGGAAAACATAACGCCATCACAGATGTGGAGGGGGTCGGCGTGGGACATGTCACCGTGATCGAGGGCGATGATATCAGGACGGGCGTCACGGCTATCACGCCTCACAGCGGCAACCTGTACGAGGACCCCGTCCCGGCGGCAGTGGACATCCTCAACGGGTTCGGTAAGGCCGTGGGTCTTAGCCAGGTATTATTCGAGGGACGAATAGAGTCGCCCATCATGCTCACCGAGACCCTGAACACGTACAGGGTCGCGGATGTCGTGATTGACTATTACGTTGATATTATGGGATACAAGCCACGGAGCCTCAACGCGCTGGTGGGGGAGACCAACGGCGGGTACCTCACAGACAACTTCGCAAGATCGGTGTCAAGGGAGCACGTCTACGAGGCCATAGAGCTTGCCAGGAAGATGAGCGGAAGACCCGGCGAGGGCTCGGTTGGGGCGGGAACCCCCATGTCGGGCTACGGCTTCAAGGGCAGGATAGGCACATCAAGCAGGAAGGTGGGGGCGGCAACCGTCGGGGTGCTGGTCCAGCTCAACTGCGGCAGAAAGGAAGACTCGGGGCACCCGTCGGCAAGAAGGTGGAGCTGCCATCCGAGCCTGAGAAGAGCCCAGGAAACAGCATCATGATGATCGTTGCCACTGATATCAAGATCGAGACCCGGCAGCTCTGGAAGCTGGCCAAGAGGACAAAACTGGGGCTGGCGAGGACGGGCACGTACAGCAGCAACGGCAGCGGTGATTACTCAATCTCGTTCACCACAAAGGGAGTGAGCCAGGATGACTACCTTGAATCAATGGGGATGAAGGGGACCAGGGACGACGGCTTCCTGAGCCCACTCTACAAGGGCGTCGTTGAGTCCACCGAGGAGGCAATCATCAACGCCCTGTTCATGGCAGAGACCATGACGGGGTTCAGGGGCAACACGAGGCACGCCCTGCCCCTAGACCAGACGTTAAACATCCTTGACCGTTTCCACGGGGAAAAATAATCCCACCTTTCATAAGCCTCTCCGCCAGAAATCTAGGGGAACGATTTGAGGATCAGGGTCAAGGGCGCAAGGGAGAACAACCTACGGAACATCGATGCCGAGTTCGGGGACGGCCTCACCGTGGTTACCGGCGTCAGCGGAAGCGGTAAGACCAGCCTCATCTTTGAGACCATCTACCACGAGTCACGCAGGCGGTTCCAGGAGGTCTACGAGTTCGGCAGGGCCAGCCAGAGGTTCAGCCCCGCAGATGTGGACGAGATAACAGGGCTGGGACCAGCCGTGGCCGTTGGCCAGAACCTTCTCAACAGGAATCCAAACAGCACACTTGCCACCGCATCGGGCCTCCACCCGTTCCTGAGGCTACTCTACGCTAGGTTTGGCGTGAGGAAATGCAGGGAGTGCGGCGAATTGCTGAGCGTCCAGACGGTGGACGAGATAGTGGACAGCATCGGAGACGCCGAGAGGCTATCAGTCCCTCTCCTCATCGACGCCATCGGCAGCCACAGGACGCTGCTCGGGATGCTCACCGAGGAGTTCGGGGCAGGGAACATCATCGTCGACGGAGGAAGGTACGACGGAAAGGGGCTTGACGCGGGTAAGACCCACAGCATCGAACTGATTCTATTCAAGATGGAACCCGGAACCGACCAAAAAATCATCAGAGAGCTCGTGGAGAGGGCAGGGGCCCTCGGTGCCACCACAATCATCGCCGAGTCAGGTGGGCAAAAAACATCATATTCAACTTCAACGGTCTGCTGGCGGTGCGGTACCTGGTTCAGCGACCTCAAGCCCACCCACTTCCACCAGAGCTGCCCCATCTGCAAAGGCGAAGGGTGTAGTGAATGTGAGGACACTGGTCTACCACCCGAGGCGGCAAGCGTCACATG
>CAYLJH010000182.1:0-4517 GCA_964383685.1 uncultured Candidatus Bathyarchaeia archaeon
AGCAGGACGTGCCCGTCGGCTATCGGCGCGATGTCAAGGAAAGCCAGGGTGTGCTCGTCCTCGTAGACCTTGTAGCTGGGCATCTTGCCCTCGACTATCTGGCAAAAGATGCACATCATTCATCCGGCCTTATTGCTTTCAGGGCACCGTGGGGGCAGAGCTCGACGCAGCAGAAGCACTGGATGCACTTTTCCATGTTGAACTCGGGTATCTCCTGTACGGTGATGACCTTGGCGGGGCACACCTTCTCGCAGATACCGCAGGCGATGCACTTTGCCTCATCAACCAGTATGGGCATCCTGATGTCGATGAACATCTGGCCGTCCTGGTGGCCCTGTGGCTTTTTCATGGGATGAATCACGTCCTCGATTGCCTCGCCCACCACCTCTATCTCGTCCATGCCGGTTGGGCCGATTCCCCTCTGGATTGCTAGGTGATTGGTCCCCACCTCGTTGATTGGGTCCCAGCCCATGATTGACGCGGCTACTAAATCAACCGCCACGGCGTCGGCTCCCGCTATTATGAGCCCCAGCTCAACGGCGTCGCCTGAAGCCGGCCCCTCTCCCTCCATGGCCACATGTGCGTCAACAACGTGGAGCTTGATCTGGTCCTTGATTGCCGAGTAGATGTCCAGGAGCAGGTGGCTGAAGGACTCCGGGTCGTTGCCGATGTGGACGTGATGGTGGGCCTTGGTGCCGCCCTGCTGTAGGCCGAACAGGTTCTTGACCGCGCAGGTGAGGGTGGTCAGGACATGGGTCTTGAGTGTCGGGAAGCTGATGACAGGGTGGGTTGTGGCGGTCTCCGGGAACCAGAAATCGTTCAGGATCACCCCATCAATAGTTCTCTTGACCGGGTGCTCCCTGTCGAGGATGGTCAACTCTATCCCGTGCTCCTTGCAGAGTTTCTTGATCCCCAATCCATCCAGCACCATGTCCGGCCGCGCGTACGCTGATGTTGCCGAGCACTCCCCCAAGACTGATACGCTCCCCTGCTCATTGAGCAGCTCATGGACGGCGATCACGACCCTCATATCGGTGGTCGCACCGGTCTCCGGGCCCTTGACCTGGAACAGGTTTGGTTTGAGGAGGGCCCTCTGACCCGGCTCAATGAACTCACCGATGCCCCCAAGGAGCTCAACGGCCCTCTTGGTGGCCTCCCCCACGCCTATATCGGTCCTGACGACCGCGACCCTGTACTTCATAGCACTGTTTTGGAGGCGGGGCATGATAAAGCTAGGGATTGAATGACGTGTTTTTCCTCGGGGTCTGTATGACCTCAGGCACTCTCCAGTCTAAACGATCTAGCCCGCCCCTTTGACGCGGTTGATATGAACATCAACCATTTATGGTTGACAGTTAAATAGGTGTAATGTCACTCATATTTTGATATGAAACTTCTCAGGCTGGTGCTCCTGCTCCTCCTTTTCGTCGCCCCGGTGACCTGCAGGGCGGGGATTGAAGAAGACGGAGACCACCTGACCATTACAGGGGATTCGGTGTACATCCTCAATGAATACGATGACACGTTCCTGGAGTACACCGTCAGGGACAGCGGGAGACTGGTGTTCAGGAACGTAGTGGGGGATATCTACGATTCCAATGGGTATCTCTGGTTACGCATCAACACCTACGACGACGCTGTCATAGATGTCCAAGACTCAAGGCTACCAGCAACAATCTACCTGTTCAACCAGTCACGAGCCCAGGTCAGCAACTCCTCCCTGGTTTTCTACAGTAGCTGCCCCGCACACGGGTACCATATCAATGGGGGCGTGAAACTCAATGACAGGGCCACTGCCTCTATTGAAACGTCAACGGTAGGGCAGCTACTGGCTTTAGATGAGTCGTCAGCGGAGATAATTGATTCAACTGTGGAAGATATCCTGCCTGAGCCCGTTGACTCAAGGAGCCAGATACTGCTAAGCGATAGCAGGGTATACCGTATAAAGTTCAACCCATCGAACGTCACACTGATCGAGAACCTGAGAAACGATGCTTTTCTCAACTGGGACAGCTCCACAGTTTTCCCTGGAGGAAAAATAGTATTCGACAACACCGAGCTCTTGAACGGGACATCGGTGAGTCTTGAGGGCGATGAATACTTCGTGAGAAACAGTGATTTCTACTGGCTGTCAATACGTAACTCGACCGCGTCCACGGTAGAGGGCTCAGACCTGTGGGTTCTTCGCTTCTCTTCCTCCCGTGGCCCGATGAAGGTGATTAATTCCAGCATGAGTTACCTGATTGTCCTTCAATGTAACGAGGGCTCCGTTGTGGTTGATGGTTGCGATATCGAGGAGCTGGGGTACGCTTGGTCCACGGTTGATCTGGAGGTCAAGGACACCAGCATCGGGGTCTTCAGGTTAGAGGAGACGGTTAACGAGGATTCGGTGGTGAGCCACAGGTTCACGGGCTCAACGGTCCGTGACCTAGCCCTAGAATCTAGGGCCAACTGGACGTTGTCTTATTTATTCGAAGACACGGAGGTAGAGGCTTTGCGGTTGCCATACACCGGCAAGACCCGCATCGCGGGGACTATAAGTGTCTTGAACAAAACCGTGCCTTTGTTCATTGACATGAACCATGACTTTTACCTCTCCCGTGAGTACCCTGTGCTGGTCACGCGGGGCGGTGAACCAGTTCCGAACGCGACCCTGGCCTTGTCCAACGGCAACGTGACCCTGTGGACCGGGGTGACGGACGATAACGGCTCGACCTCTGTTGATGTGCTTTTCAGGAATATATACCAGATCAACGACCTCGTGGTTAACCCTGACCTGCCCCGCATCGTCAGGTTCGATAACCTCACTGACACGTTGACCCTGACGGTTGAGGTCCAGGGGCAGGTCATTGAAACCCAGTTGACCGCGATGTCTGATACGCCAATAATGATTGATTACTCCAGTTCAAGGAGAGGCAATGACCTTTTTGTCTTCGGGTTGCTTGCGGTCATCATCTTCCTCGTGTTGAGAAAGGGTTAGATGACCTGCTCAGCCTTCTGCTTTGGCTGAACCGTCAACAGGTCCCTTAGCGTGATGTACCCGACCAGCTCCTTGTCCACAACGGGCAGCGTGTACACGTTTGACTCTGTGAGTATGGTCCGCACGTCGTTGAGGGACGTGGTGGGCCTGGCCAGCATAATGTCCTCATTAGTGATGGTCTCTACGCTTGTCTTATCCGGGTTGAAACCCGCCGTGAATGTATAGCGGAGGATATCGTTTACTGTGACTGCTCCCAGTATCTCGTCTTTTTTTGTGACAATGACCGTGTCTATCCCCGCGGTGATCATCATGCGGGCGGCATCGGTGACGGTTGCCTCGTGGGGCACCGTGAACGGGTGTCCCTTCATGGCGTGCCTAACCTGCAGGATCATACCCTCACCTCGAACTCAAGTTTCTTTATGAGTTCCTTGTACCTGTTCCTGATGGTGACCTCTGTTATCTGGGACGCCTTGGCTATCTGTCCCTGTGTCCTGTGCTCCTCGTTAAGCCTGCACGCGATGTAGAGGGCTGCCGCGGTTATCCCCTCGGGGGCCCTCCCGATGGTCAATCGCTGTTTCTTCGCCCGATCCATGATCCTCCTGCAGAGCTGCTCGGTGACGCCGCTTACCCTGAGGCCGCTCACGTACTTTGTGATGAGCTGGTCCTTGTTGACCTGGGGAACATCCGGCTGCAGCTGCTTGTACAGGTGGCGGTAGTTCCTGGCCGCCTCCTTGCGTGTGATGGTGGCCGCGTTGGCCACGTCCTCAAGGCTCCTTATGACGTTGCACTGCCTGCACGCCATGTAGACGGCTGAAGCCACTACTGACTGGATGGTCCTTCCCCTGATTAGCCCCTGCGTCACTGCCTTCCTGTAGAGGTGTGCCGCCGTCTCCCTGGTGTTCTGGGGCAACTTGAGGTCGTCGGCGATGCGGTTGAGCTCGCTGAGGGCCTGTGTGAGGTTCCTCTGTATGCTGTCGTTGGTGGTGGTCCTGCGCTGCCACTTGCGGAGCCTGTGCTGGCGCTCCTTCTCCGCGAGGGTGAGGCGTCTGCCGGTGCCGTCCTGGCTCTTCCATGAGATGGTTGTGCTCAGTCCCTTGTCGTGGATGAGGTTTGTGAGGGGTGCGCCGACCCTTGTGAGCTTGTCAACCTGCTGGGGGTCGAACGCGCGCCACTCGGGTCCCTGGTTGAACATTATTGTGTCGAGGACGGTACCGCAGGTTGTGCAGACCTGTTCACCTGTCCCGTTATCAGTGACAATTTTGGTCCCGCCGCAATCGCATGTTAGAATCTGAGCCATCGTTATTGCCTTCTTGATCAAGTTGATTGAACAATCTCTATTAACTTCGTGTGTGTGTGAATAATCTACAAACCTTATATACACCTGATGGGGCGGAATGGGTTTCTATCAGGTTACAGTTCCTGATTCAGTGGACTGCTACCCCTGCATTTCTTTAAATACGCTCAACTGAACCCTGTTGATTATTATGGGTTACAGTGAAGAGACCGTCACGTTCACGGAGGACATCATCCAGAGGGC
>CAYLJH010000183.1:0-4513 GCA_964383685.1 uncultured Candidatus Bathyarchaeia archaeon
GTCTGACTGCGGCTACTGTCCCCCGTGGCCAATGAACCCACTTTACGGGCTCTGGGCCGCTGTGAGGCACCCCATCGAGGGGAGCGGCATCAGCCTGGAGGAAGCCGTGAAGGGATACACATTGGATGCGGCGTACTCTTCTTTCGAGGAGGGAATCAAGGGTTCACTGGAACCGGGGAAACTCGCGGACATCGCCATTCTTTCCCAAGACCTCACTGCCATCGACCCGGACGAGATCAAGGACGTGACCGTAGACTTGACTATGGTGGGCGGAAAGATCGAGTATCGAGCTAAAGACTAGATTTATCTCGACTTCACCTCCCAAATCCATGGTTTGATACGTAATCCCTATATTGGGTCACCCTTTTTCCTTGTTGAGATGGTCACCGGTATTGGTTTCTGCGGCCGAAGGGGCCAGAGGAAGAGAGAGCGTCAGCTACGGAGGCTGAGCGAGCACCCCGAGAGGTTCCATTTCTACCCCCCGCCAAAGAAGAGGAAAAGGAAACTGATCATCACGGGGAAGGACGGGAAAAAGACCGTTCTAGGGCGGTAGTGGTATCCCGGTTCCATGCATTGATGGTGCCCTTGAGGTGCCTATTCTGGGTCATCAAAGGGCCAGATGGGTCGCGGTATGTTTTGGTACGTGAACCAGTTCAGGTTCGGGGTGGTTAACCCTGGGGCGTCCACCTCGATGACCTGTTTGCTGAACGGCTCGTACGCTGCCCTGAAATGGCCCCTGCTTTTCAGCACGAGGATCTTCTTGTCTGTGGGCTCAATCCCGTTCCTCCTGTAGATCTCGGGGTCGTTTGGGGCGTGGCTCCGCTCCGTCAGTATTATCTCGATCCCGTTTACGTCGATCACCGCCGTCCTCCCCACATCCGCGGGAACGCCCACCGCCATTGCCTTGTGTATAAACCTACCATCAGTGATTGTTCGCACGATCCCCGTGACCTCCAGTGGCTCCCCGTGGAAGCCATCGGTCTTGGCACCAATCTTCATCGTCAGGATGCCCTTGACGCCCATCTCAATCGCCCTACTGACCGCCTCAGGGTCCTTGATGCACGCGAGCCCTGTGTTTGATGCGCCCTGCCTGATTAACTCTCGAAGTATCTCAGTCCCGTCCCCCGGGGCACCTCCCCCAGGGTTGTCAGCCACATCCGCCAGCACAACGGGGCCCTCGGGGGCATTGATGGCAGTTGACACGGCCTCCGTTATGGGTGTCAAAGGTTTCAGGAACTCGATTCTCATGCCCCACATCTCCTCCCCTAAGCTATCCGCCAGTTCCTGGGCTAGCTCGGGGTCGTTGTCCGTTACAGCCACCACCGCGGACCCCGCCCTCTCCACATCGGCGTATGGGAAGGCAGGGAAAAGGCACACGTTGAGCACACCCGGCATGGTTTCCATCCGCCGTGCGGTTTCGAGTAGCTTGACCATGGGGCCCTCGGCGGTCCTCTGGTTAATCGTGGGTGGCAGCATCGGGAGCTTTCTATGGGCCACCGTAGGCTTGATCTCTCCCTTCATTGTCCTGACCAGTGCCTCGGCAGCCTCCACCCCCCGCTCGTACATGTCAACGTGGGGGTTTGTATCGTAGCCGAAAACGGCGTCGCAGTTATCGATCAGCGAGTCCGAGATCAGTCCGTGGAGGTCCAATGTGACTATGATAAGGGTATCTCCAACGATTTCCTTTACCTCTCTGAGCAGCGTCCCCTCCGCCTCTGGGGCACCCTCCGCAACCATGGCCCCGTGGAGCGCGAGGATTACACCGTCGATTTTCCCTGCCTGCTTGATGGCGTCCTTGATGTAGTTGACTATTTCCCAGTAATCCTTGTTCCTCAGCTCCCCGGCGGGGGTGGCCCCGGCGGCGATGGTTGGGATGTACTCGACTCCCTCGCGGTCGAATACATCAATGTAACCTCCGATGCCGCTCCTGGTCCCCTTCAAGGTCTCCACGATCTCCTGGCAGTACATGGGCCTGAAATCGCTCATGGTTGTCTTGACGGTGCTGAAGGTGTTTGTCTCGTGGCTCATCATCCCGAGGATTACCCTATAGCCTGACATGAGTAAGATTCGATTGAAGTTATATTAAAAAGGGGTAAGTGGTTAATCGAATGGCAGCCAGCTTCGCCAGCCGGTTCTCTTCCCCTGCTCTTCGCCCTCGGTGGCTTCCGTGTTCTCCTGATCGGGCTCCGCGACCTCCTCGTCAGGCATATCCTCAAGCAACAGGATCAGTTTGTCGATGTTCTCCCTGTCCTCAAAGACATCGATGAGCTTTTCCCCCCACATATCCATCGTGGACCCCAGCACCGGGAAAAAAGGTGATAGAGTTAGCCTCGTGAGCTCCCCGCCGACGTAGACCAGGGGCTTTAGGCTTTCCAGTGCCATTATGGCCGCCATCTCCATGCCGTATTTTTTTATCCTCTTGGCGGCTTCCAGGATGATCGCGTCCACTTCTTCCTCCGGTATCTCTGTCTCCTTAAAGAATCTGCTCATACTAAAGTAAAAGAGGGCCCCAGATTTAAGAAATTAGCCCCGGTTCAGGCTTATTCTTAGACCTGAGCCTATCCTTCATTGAGATTACTGATGAGGTGATTCCCCCCAGCAGGAAAAGCACCAGCAGCATCTTGAAAAATGATGATGGGTCGCCCTGAGTGAAGGTAATCAAACACACCAGGGTAAAGACCCATGAAAATAAAGCGGATTTCATGGCCACCGGGAACTGGTTTCTATCGGTTTTGCGGCATACCAGATAAGTAGTGACCACCCCACCGAGGTAGAATATCAGATAGGTCAAGAGCCAGGGAATCTGGACGCTGAAGGACAGATTTAACCAGAAAAAAATCGTTCCATAGGCAAGGGTGGCCGCGGCGAGATAATCGATAATGCTTGGGGTTCTCTCAATTTCCTCTGACAAATATATCACAGCATCATTGTTTTTTGTAAATAAAGAGTTTAAGAAAAAGGGGATTAGATTACTTGCAGCCAGTCTCTTAGCAAGAATATTATTCTTCCTTGGTACATGCCGAACCTGCTCATGATGGTGTTACCGAAGCTAGCGCCGAACGCCAAAAGCATCAACCAACGTCCAATCTTTGGTATCCAGCCCATTGCCCCTTCCTGCATTTTCTCCTGTGTGAAGATGAAGTGACTCAAAGCCGTAATCACGCCCACAAACGTGAGGAGCGCGTTAAAGGTACCAAACGCATCAGACGCGATAAGTGGAGAAGCCGTTGCTTTCACTTGCATTATGAAGTCGCTGTGTATAGCAGCCCTGATGCTGATCCCTATGCCGTTTCCGACAAGGAACGCAATTGGGTACCGGTATAACCAGTAATACTCTTCGCTAAACCTTGCGTATAGCATTATTCCGAGCATGAAAACTACAACGTAGATCATCTCACCGCTCATTATGTGAGTCCAGCCATAGTCCCGGATGTTCTTCACACCCATCACTATAGTGTGACCCGCTGCGATGCCGATGAAAGTGTTTTCAGCGAACTTGAACACGATGTTATCCCTGAACGCGTAGCTTGTAGCGGCTATAGTGAAAAAAGCCGCTATCCATATCTGAGGATTCATGGTCACCATTACTTAACGCCCTCCTGTTTGAGCATCCAATAGGACAAGTTGCCCACAAGGATGAAGATCAGCACAAGAATTTGCGTAAAGGTCAGTATGTCGCTACTTACGATGGCGTCCCCCGGATGTCCAGTAATGAACTCCAGGTCAGCAGCTCCCTTGATCCCGTCCATGATGCCCAGCAGTTGGCCCGAGTCGTAGTATGGCTTGATGCTGGTGGTCATCATGCTCAGAACACCGCCGATGACATCCATGTTGTACTGGCTGTACGCCTGGTATACCCAGCCCTCAGCTATCCCGCCTCCGGTCGTTAGGTATGCAACAAGATCGATATCATCAGCCCCGTTAACGTTGTCCATTAATGAGAAGCTGTCTATTGATGTTCCCTGATAGTCAACGGAGACCAGGGACTTCAGGTCGCCGAGCACGCCGGCCATGGCCGTCTGCTCGCCCGCGATGTACCCGATGAAGACATAGTCCTCACCGTATACCAAGCCATAGTTCTCCTCAGGCATAACCTCGGCCATTATCAAGGGATACATCATCGTACCCTCCAGAGATGTCGCCATGAGCACGACCTTGAGGCCGCCCTCGAACATCTGGTGCAGTGCAGCGATATTACCCGGACCTAAGCTCGGGTATCCACCGGACCCATATCCAATGTCCATCAGAATGATGGAACCCTCTGGAAGCGCATCCACGGTATTGTACCATGCCTTAGACATGTCCCCTGTCATGAGTGGCAGCCCCAGAGGGCTAACCGCTGGAACTACCATTGCCAGTATGACCAGTGACATAACCACTTCACGCGGGAGTGCTGTTAGTTTTTCCCAGACAGACATTATTGACGCCTCCCCAGGTACCCGGTTTCCATCCCGAGCAGCGTTTTAATTCCGATCACTACAGCGCCCATCCCTATTCCGATACGGATACCCCT
>CAYLJH010000184.1:0-4234 GCA_964383685.1 uncultured Candidatus Bathyarchaeia archaeon
GAGTACCGCTGCAACAAGGGTCATATTGGTATTTTCCATTGAAAATTTACACCGACTGTATGTATTATAAATATAGTATAAATAACCAACCTCAGCCTAAATAATTAGTATAATTACTATAATTATAATATATGTTTAGGTTTTATAGGTCTAGTTTGAGCTATTAAATTTAAGAGTTGGGTATTTCCATTATATTTACACCAAAATATATGACCCAGCTCAAATTCTCAATATAATTATTGTGTACGCGATTGAGCTATTTTTTATCGAGGAATAGATCTTTTCCCTTTGAAAAAGTTAACCAGTTTCGAATTTCAATTCACTTGTATATTGGCGCTCGGATGCCCTTCGATTTCGGTATTAGATAACTCAAAGATATCAGGGCTAACAACCCTAGTACCCAGTTACTAGCAAAAACACGGATATATTCTATTCATGCACGTGCGTCTACATGAAAACTTCGCAATCAACAAATCTTCAAGTTAAACATTTCTAGTAAAACCTCCTCCGCTGGTTCAGGGAGTACCTCTAATTCTTCTTGTTTTCGCGTAACCTATTCCTCGATGGAAGCGTAACAACCAGATTATTTCTGTGGTTACTTTTACACATATTACAATGGGAAGGAAAAGCGTCGCGGACAAGATTATTGAGTCTCTTGAGGTTGTAGCTGACGACTCTGTTTGGATATTATGCTATAATTTCCACGCAAAAACGCCACTTTCTCGATTCTACACAAATGGGGATCGAATAATCACCAAATTAGGAGGAAAGATGATACAGTACAGCGTCTTCCTCGGGCCAGTCATGGCGTCTACCGCTCTGCACAATCTAGCAGAACGGTACGGGGGGAAAGTCAATAAATTCCAGTTGGCAAACGGAGTGGAAAATATGGTGTAACTCCAACTCCCAAAAAAATGCAAAAAAATATCCTAAAAAAGTGTAAACTGTTGATCTATCTCTTCCGTGTACGCCCTGGGAGGGGAAAATGATCACATATCGTTCGGTGAAAGCCCCTGAACGATCAGTCGTTCATCAGTTTTCTTTCCAGCCTTCGCACAAATTCGGGGACAGTCTTCAACGTACTGACCAGGGCCCACAGGATGACTCCTGTGAAGCCCGTCATCGCCACGGATGCAAATATACCGGGCAGTCCTAATTCGCTCTGGGTCATGCTCAACGCAAACAAGCCTATGCCCGCCATGAACACCATCCCTATCCCCGCTATCCCTATGTACAGCAGCCCCTTCACGAACGGGTGGATCGATCCATCTGTTCCTCCTTTGGCCACTTCTACGTACTGAATTACATCGCTGTCTATTTCTTTACTCAAACCGTTCAACATCTCAAGAGACTTCATGCCAAGGGGCGTCAGCCGGTACAGCCTGTCATCCCTCTTCTCGATGAGCCCCTCAAGGTTCCGCAGGTGGTAGTTCAGGTGGCCCGTGTTCAGCTCCGTCTCTCCCAGTATGCTGCTGTATGTAACCCCCTCGGGGTTCACGCCTATGATCCTGATTATCCCGCGCCTCTCGCTGTGACCCATCGCCTAGAGGATGATGTCCTCGACCGCTTTTCGCCCGTTATTAGCCATTTATTCTCGAAAAGACATGATGCAGAGTGATTATAAACCGTTTTTAAGAAGAAAAACTTGAGAAATGTTTTTCCCATCTTCCCATGGCGTGCACTGATAGTTTTTAAACTTCAGCCCAAACCCTATCACTGATTATCATGCCATTCTGTGCGAAAGCGGCAATGAACACGCAGAGAAGGACATCTACTGCAGCAGGTGCGGGGCATCACTGAAGGAACGGGTCGACGACGTAACCGAGGTAGTGGACATCGCGTACCCTGAATTAGACAACCCACAGCTTGAGCTAGTCATCCCCGTCAGCGGCAGCCTGATGCTACAGCCGGGAGGAGAGAAACTCGTGGAAGGGACCATCACCTATGATATCCCCGAGTTGAAACCGAGCATAACCGAGGGCCCGGACAGGGTGCAGATCAGACAGGACGAGCGGTGGCTACACACCCACTGGGATAACCCGAGGAACGAGTGGAGCCTCAACCTGGGGACCGCTAGACCATACAGGCTCAAGGTGAAGGCCGGGGTCAGCAGGGGAAGGATATCCCTGGGAGGGCTGCCACTGACGGACCTCCACATCGTGGCTGGGGTAGGCGACTGCAAGGTCACGTTCAACGAGCCAAACAAAGAGTCCGTTAAGATGCTCAGGATCGAGTCAGGCGTCGGCCAGACCGAGGTGAAGGGGCTGCTGAACGCCAACGCCCAGGACATCAAGATAGGCGGAGGAGTCGGCCAGATCAAACTCGGTTTCACCGGGAAGAGACCTGAGAAAGATACCCGCGTGAGGATAGAGGCGGGCATCGGGGGGATCGAGCTTGACATAGACCGGGATGTCCCTGCGGTGATCAGGGTAAACGGGATGGCAGGCGTTGACCTGCGTGGTGCCGTCAGGATTAGGAGCAGGCGCTTCGGGGGCGGCGTCTACGAGACTGAATCAAACACGGGAGACGGCCCAGCACTGGACATCCGCGTCGTCATGGGCCTAGGCGGCCTCACCATCCGCACCGTGTGACCCTTTTTATCGCCCCACCTCCCGGTACCCCCATGGAGAACCCGTTCCCCTGCGCCAAGTGCGGCGACTGCTGCAAGAGGCTAGGCAAGGGGGACTGGACCGGGCTCTCACTTTTCCCATGGGAGATACACCTCTTCCCCAAGGACGCAATCAAGCCAAACCTGGGTCTCGGCGGGACCCCCGATGACCCCGATTTCAAGACGGTACTGTACCTCTACGACTCCGTTGACTGCATCCACCTGGACGACGACTGGTGCCTGATACACGACCAGCGGCCCGTCGTTTGCAGGAGCTACCCTTTCAGGATGGCCATCAAGGGAGAGGACAACATGATCTACGAGGTGGCCCCCGAGTGCGCCACCATACAGTCCTGGCCAGTAAAACAGACCATCGCCGAGCGGTACGACGAGATGGACGCCGCTGAGCTCATCGGCGAGCACCTCCAAAGGTTCTACAAGTCCGATCAACTCAAGTGGAAGTACAAAAAAGGCCACTGGGAACAAATTGGAAAGGGTTAAGAGCACTCAACCGTTGAACCACCTGCCCGTAGACAATCGACGCCGCCACAAAGACGGACTTTGATGAGGTTATCAGTGATTCGGGGTTACCCACTAGTGGCACAGACGGGCACGGCCAGGGGGCCCACCAAACCCGCAAATGAGAGAGGCTAGCCGAGTACGGCGATAGCCGGTTCAGTGAGACTAGAAGTTTGTTGCGGGAGACAGGACCACCCCCTGTCCACCCAATAAAATTATTTTCGCTTATAGTGAGTTACCTACTATTCGCGGCCCCGGTTTTTCCCTTATGTCAGGTTACTTGATGCAAGAAAAAAAATTCGCTTATACCCAGTGGCTGGAGCGCGTTTTTTCCGAAAAATACCCGGATCAAAGAATTCTTGGGCGTTGTGTCTAAAGACCTGTTAAATACACCCTTGAACGAGTTTTTCAATGATTGTCATGGGAAGGAACAAGAAATACGACGGCTACAGGGCCTTCCAGTACCTTGAGCCAGGGATTGATTACAAGGAGTTCAAGCTGAGAGAGGCCGTGATAGACGAGTGGTGGGAGCCGGTGCCCCTAAGCAAAACGGAGGAGGAGCGGTTCGAGGAGTTGATGACCAAGAGCGTGGTCATTGACCTCCACGCCCACGTCGAGATCAGCCCAGAGGACCCCGCAGATATCAGGGAGTACGACCAGGAGGGCAGGAACTTCATCGCCTACGAGGCGCTGTCAACATCTGGCCTCGACTGCGTGTTTGACAACATGCAGGACGGCAGCAGCTTCGCAAACACAAAGCACGGCTGGGACTGGAATGGTGCCATCTACGACCTGGGGATGCACCTGGCGGATATAGCCAAGCAGGACTTCCTCATCCACTGCAAGAGATGGGAGGACATCGAGACAGCCCACAGGGAGGGCAAACTCGCGTGGGTCGCCGTGCTGGAGTCGGCCAGCAGCATCGAGAACGAGGTTGACAGGCTGGACATCCTGTACGGCCTCGGGGTGCGCAGCATCGGCATCAACTACAGCGAGTCAAACATGCTGGGCAGCGGCCTCAAGGAGCACGCCGACGGTGGTTTGACTGATTTCGGGTACGATGCATTGGTGAGGATGAACAAGCTGGGGCTCCTAGTTGACGTGAGC
>CAYLJH010000184.1:4244-4472 GCA_964383685.1 uncultured Candidatus Bathyarchaeia archaeon
TGGAGACCATCGAGCTGAGCAGGGACCCCATCATCGTCAGCCACGCAGGTGCCAGAGCCTTGACGCCCACCACCAGGATGTTCCCTGACGAGGTGATCCAGGCGCTTGGGGAGAAGGGAGGGATCATGGCCATAGAAGCCGCTCCTAACCTCACCGTCACCGAGAAGCACCCGGTCCACGGCATCGACAGCTACATGGAGCACATCGAGTACTGCATAGACCTCATAG
>CAYLJH010000185.1:0-4434 GCA_964383685.1 uncultured Candidatus Bathyarchaeia archaeon
GATTATCCCACACGCCATGTCCCCCAGTCCTTCACCCAGCCAACGTATGGATTCCAACGCTACCTCGTCTCCACCACGGGCAGCCTGGAAGACAGTTAACGCGAGATCAGCGGTTATAGTGTAACGGTCACGTGTGATACCCGCCAACAGGTCTTCCACGTTATCTGCGCCCATTTTTTTGACAAACATCTCTGAGAGGACCGTTGGTTTACCGCGGAGGGACCACGATTTTGAGATCTCCCCTATCACACGGCTAGCTAATGCTCTACCGCCCCCGACCTCCCCGAACAGGACCTCATTCCCGGTCATCCGCGCCAGTTTTCCCTGCCTGTTACGGCCCCTAGCGTTTGCCCCTGTCCCTGCCACAACTGATACCCCGCAACCGTCACTTGACTCCGCGAATAGACCCGGTCCAGCATCGTTCATCAAGCCGTAGGGTATGCCTAATCCAAGGGAATCGATCACCCGATTCATCATGGGCAGATCTTCTGACCAGTTGTACCCGGCTATCCCGAAGCCAGCTGCCGTCAAGTCGCGCTTCGAGATATCAGCGGAGGTAATAGCTTTGGATACAATATCGTGAATTAGCTCTTTGAACGCCTCTTCCCCTATGTATTCATGGTTTCCCTGACCTCCAACGCCAAAACCGGCGGCGTACCCGTTTTCGTCACAGATCAGTGCGTGGCTTTTCGTGTTGCCGACATCTACACCGAGGAAATACCGCCCCATTCTGAATAACCATAATTGAAGCAGTATATCAAATGGAAGACCGTTGCTATACTTCTGTGTAGTACCTCCGACCAGAGATGGTCTTGAGCAAAGACCGTACGTTGAAAGCGTATCCAGTCGGAGGTGAGTTTTGCATTGATGTTGACGCTAATATGAATTATCATAAACATTGACATCATGCGCGTGTCATTCTTGAAATTCTGGGTGTGGGGTTTGGATGGGGGAATTTGAAGTCAATTGAACTGGGGAAGATGATCCCTGTTCGTGTGCAACATATCCAGTAAAACGGCCTCAACCTGGTCCACGGAAGGCCCAAGAGGGTGTGCTAGCAACGCCTGATAGGCCGCATCTCGGTCCCCGTGAACTGCCGCTTTCACGGTTTGTAGCTCGTAGTTTTTTACGCTGGCTAGTAGGCCGTAGAATGCTGATGGAAGTGGGTCGGCTTTGATTGGCGTGACCCCGTTTTTATTGACCTTGCATGGCATCTCAAGCACCCAGTCCTTGGGGTAATCAGGTATCGCTCCGTTGTGCGGTACATTCAGAATCTGGACCGCGTCCAAGTCGTTGTAATGCGCATCCAGCAGCTGGGTCGCCACCGTGGAGTACTGTGCCCCTCCGCGTTTCATCAAATCGTCTGGTGGCTCCGTTCTATCCGGCTCACTGTACTGACGTAACAGGTCTGCCTCGATCTCCATGACCTCCTCGGCCCTGCTGGGGGGCCATTTCAGCTGCTCCTTCAGCTTTTTCTCTGTAAAGTAATAGTACTGCAGGTACGAGTTTGGTAACACCTGAAGTGACCTGATCATCTCCGACGGGAATAATACGTTAGGAGGGTCCTCAAACTCCCCTTCCATGTATTTTGCCAGTACCCTTGGCCAGACATCCTCCCCTTCAACCGTCATGCCTCGGTGCCATGAAAGGTGGTTAAGACCAAGTGTGTCGAGTTGAGCGCGTTCCTGCGGCACGTCAAATCCAAGGTTTTTCAGAATCCGAATCTTGGTTGTGATTGGGACATTACAGACCCCCACGGATTGAACCTCCGGCGCATACCCGACCAGTGCCTCCGTGATTAGACCCGCTGGGTTTGTAAAGTTGACGAGAAACGCATCTGGCGAGACCTCCCTGATATCCCGAGCGATACCCAGGACAACGGGGATAGTCCTCAGCGCCTTGGCCATTCCGCCAACGCCCGTTGTCTCCTGCCCTATAAGGCCATGTCGCCTACCGAGATACTCGTCATCCCTTCTTGAAGCCATCCCGCCTACGCGGAGTTGGGTTATGACGTACTGGGCGTCCTTGATGGCTTCCCTGCGGTCTCGGGTCAGGTGGACCTTGAACGGGGAGCCTTTGGCCTTGACCATCCGCTGTGCAAACTTTCCTACAATATCGAGCCTTTCCTGCGAGATGTCCATCAGCCATAAATCTTTGACTGGGAAGGACTCAACTCTATCGAGAAAGCCGTTTATAATCTCCGGGGTGTAAGAGGAGCCTCCTCCGATGATTGCTACCTTCAAGACAAATACTCTCTGCCCTTTTCTGCTCTTATAATTATGCAGCAGAATTGTTTCCAGTTGTGCGCAAATAGCATATTTAAAGAGCCAAGTTCATGGCATCTTGGTGTTTTGATGTGATTGAAAAGATCGATAACGTGGCTGTCCTTGTGGATGACCTGAAGACCGCGGTAAAGTGGTACAACGAGGTCCTGGGTTTGAAGCACAAGTTTACCGAGGAAAGCATCCAGTGGGCCGAGATGGACGCGGGCGGCGGGGGCACGCTGGCGTTGAAGACAAGGGGCAAACCTCAGATCTGCTTCGCCGTGACTGACATGGATGGAGAGATGAAAAGGTTGAGCGAAACGGGGGTCAAGTTTGCGGATGTCTTTGAGCTTCCCGGCGGCAACGGCAGGGTCACCAGCTTTGAGGACCCATGGGGCAACGAGATAGGGTTCTACGAGCCACCGAAGAAATAGCGTCCTGAGTCTAAGATTGTAAAAAGGTTGGTGGGGGATTAAAGCCCTCGATAGCCTTGGCTATATAATCTTGAGCCACCCATTTGATCACTTGGGAATCCCCATAGTTGCATGTTTTAGTTAAAATCAGGCTCTCCTAGACCCCCCTTATGCGTTAAACTTAAATCATTTGTAGAGGTGGTGTGTTTGGCTCTGGTGAGTTATGTTTGAGCTGTACAATAGTTGTTGATGGTTTCTTCGGAGACGGAGGAAAAGGTAAGATAGTATCCTATTTAGCCGTGGCTGACGATGCCGCGGTCGTAGCAAGGGGCGGTGTCGGCCCGAACGCGGGGCATACTGTCGTCAAGGACGGCGTAAAGTACAAGCTCCGCATGGTACCATGTGGGTTCGTGAACGAGAGGTCACTCCAGCTGGTTGGGCCAGGTGTCCTGGTCAACCCCGAGGTGTTCCTCAACGAGATCGAGGTCACAGGCATCGAGGGCAGGATCGGGCTTGACCCACAGTGCGCCATAATCGAACCCAAGCACATTGAGGCGGACAAGAAGGGCTACCTGAAAGAGAAGATCGGGACCACGGGAACAGGTACAGGCCCATGTAACTCCGACAGGGCGCTACGTGTAGCCAAGATGGCACGGGATATACTCGAGCTGGCACCTTACATCAAGGATGTGCCCATGCTGGTAAACGAGGCGCTTGATGCAGGCGAGAACGTGATTCTAGAGGGCACACAGGGCACGTACATCAGTCTGTTCCACGGTGGATACCCCTTTGTTACAAGTAAGGACGTGTGCGCCGCCGCTGTATGCAGCGACGTGGGCGTGGGCCCGACAAGGGTCACTGACGTAGTCCTTGTCTGCAAGGCGTACGTCACCCGTGTTGGCGAGGGGCCCCTTGAAGGCGAGATCAGCCACGAGGAGGCAAAGAAGCGCAACTGGGACGAGTACGGGACGGTCACGGGACGCCAGAGGAGGGCTGCGCCGTTCAACTATCCTCTAGCCAAGAGGGCCGCCATGATCAACGGCGCGACGCAGATCGCCGTAACAAAGATGGATATCCTGTACCCTGAAATCGCTGGCTCAACCGACTACGAGAGCCTGCCCGCCGAGGCGAAGGAGTTCGTCGAGAAAATCGAGAAAGAGATAGGCTTGCCGGTGACCTTCGTGGGAACCGGTCCTGGCGTCAACGAAGTCATCGACAGGCGTTAGCCGAAAATACCTTTCTTTTTACCCAGTTCCTTTCCTAGTTCCTGGATGAGCTGCCGCTCTTTCCTTGACAGCTTCTTTGGCACGGTAACCGTGACATGGATGAGCTGGTCGCCGTAGCCGAACCGGCCCTTCATGCCCCGTTTCTTAAGCCTGATTATGTCGCCGTTCTGGGTCCCGCCTGGCACCTTGATGACCTCGCGCCCGCCGAGCACCGGCACCTCGATCTCGGTGCCTAACGCAGCCTGTGGGAAGTTGATTTCAATCTCGTGGATGATGTCGCTGCCGCGCCTGATGAGCTCCTTGTGGGGCTTGATCCTGACCTGGATGTACAGGTCCCCCTTGGGCCCGCCGTACATGCCGGAGTCGCCCTGGCCCCTGAGTGTCATGTAGACCCCGTCGTCGATGCCCTCGGGCACCTTGACGCTGAGCTTCCTCCGCTTCTCCTCAAGTCCGTTGCCGCCGCACTTTGAGCATGGCTTCTCTGGGGTCTGCCCCCGTCCCCTGCACCGTGGACAAGTGGTGAGCGTAACC
>CAYLJH010000186.1:0-4403 GCA_964383685.1 uncultured Candidatus Bathyarchaeia archaeon
CATGCTGAATGCCAGAGTTAACTGGGTCCTGGTCCATCCGAACTCCTGGGTGAGTGGGAGGAGCAGGGCGCCCATACCGTAGTACCAGCTCCCGTACCCCCAGCAAGCGATGATTGCACCGGCGATAACTGTCTTCCATCCGAAGTACATGTTATCCCAGCGATCCTTGATCGATTGATTTTGGGTCATAATGCCCATCAGTCAGGCTAATCCGATATAAAATTAGGCATTTATCACTTGATAAAAATATTTACAATATTTACTATATGCGGAAATCGAGATAGTCCTACGATGCAACGGGCATTCTCTTATCCTACCCGGACAACTCTATCTACATGAGACCTAAAGTTTTGATCAGCACGGGCACCAAGAACCTCCCAGAGGAAGTCTCTGATGCCCTCAAGGAGTACGCTGACGTGGAGTACATCAAGCCACATGATGACAAACTCGAAGGCGTGGTTGCAGTTCTAGTCAGCAGCGAGCCGATAAACGCCGAGTTCCTGGACAAGGCACCTGACCTGAAGCTAGTTGCGCGTTTCGGGGTTGGCTACGATGCTGTGGACGTCGCGGAGTGTACGAGACGCGGGATCATGGTCACACACACGCCAGAGGTGCTGAGCAGCGGTGTAGCTGACCATACCTGGGCACTGATCCTTGGTCTGTACAAACACATCCCCCTGGCGAACGCTTATGTAAGGTCTAGTTGGGCTAAACGCGAGGGTTCTGTTCCCTTCGGGTGGGATATCGAGGGAAAGACCATCGGGATTCTCGGGCTCGGCAGGATAGGGCTTGAGTTTCTTAAAAGATCAATTGGGTTCCCTGCGAAAGTCATCTACCATGACCTGGTCAGGAAGGAGAAGCTGGAGGAAGAGTACGGTGTCGAGTACGTCAGCTTTGACGGGCTCCTAAAGCGAAGCGATATCCTGACGATTCACGTGGACCTCAACCCGAGCTCAAGGGGAATCTTCGGGCCCGAGGAGTTTGAGAAGATGAAAACCACTTCAATCATCGTGAACACCAGCAGGGGACCCGTGATAAACGAGTCAGCCCTGGTGGATGCCCTCAAGGAGGGGAAGATCGCAGGTGCGGCTCTCGACGTCTTCGAGACCGAGCCCACTCCCCTCGACAACCAGCTCCTGACGCTGCCCAATGTTCTCGCGACTCCACACATCGCTTCGGCGTCGTGGGAGACAAGGAAGAAGATGGCGGTACGCTCCACTGGCAACGTGCTGAGCTATCTCAAGGGCGAGAGGCCGCCCCACCTCGTGCCGGAGCAGAGGGACAAGGAGTTCCCCCTGCGCCAATAGTTTATCAGTGGAACCATACACGGGATAAGCTATGGCGGGGGCTGGCTCCAACCTTGTGGTCATGGCTGCCTGCTACCTGTACGTCGTATCCATCATACTCTTCTCCGGGGCTCTGAGGAGGGCTGGCATCATCAGTCCAATGATTAGCCGCAAGTTCCTCCACGCTATGATCGGGAACCTGCCCCTCATCATGCCCTACTTCACTGAGACCATCTACCCCTTCCTCGTCGCGGCTCCTTTCATCATGGTGACCTTCCTCGCAACGCCATACTCGCCAATCCAAAACTTTCTCGACCGGCTGGGTAACCTAGGGGAGTTGACTGAAGTGGGGCACACCACGGGGACCCTCATGTATGCCATCAGTTACACTTTACTCGCCTACCTCTACGGTGCCAGCCCGTACATCGTCGCGGCGGGAATCTTCCCGATGGCGTACGGAGACAGCTCCGCCGCCCTGATAGGCATGAAATACGGCTCAATCAAGTTCAGGGTCTTCGAGGAGAAATCAGTTCAGGGCTCAATTGGAATGTTCATGGGTAGCCTCGTGAGCCTGACACTGGGCATGGCTTACTTCTCCGGCATCTACGGGTTCACGCTGGGATCACAAATGGTACCCATTATCTCCGTGGCCATCGTCACGACCATCATTGAGGCAATCTGCCCTAGGGGGCTCGACAACATCTTCGTTCCAATCCTGGGCGCGTTTACCTTCATCGCCACGGGAGGAGGCGTCTGATGTTCATCGTAATCGACGGCCTCGATGGCTCCGGGAAGACCACCCAGGCCGAGATGCTGTGCAGCCACATCGAGGGGCTTGGCATGACCTACGTCTTGAGGTCCCACCCCAGCGATGACAACTACCTGGGTCGGAAGGGAAGGGAGTACCTGCTCAGGGAGGGCTCATGGGCGAGGATAATGGCCAGTGCCCTCTACATGCTGGACGTCATCCGGTCGGTAATCTACCACAGGTGGTCAAAGGTGGATTACGTGGTGTTCGTCAGGTACCTGATGGGCACGGCCTATCTTCCTAGCCCACTCCACAGGCTCGCATACATGGTCTTCAAGATCACCATGCCCAACGGGGACCACATGTTCTTCATAGACGTGACCCCTGAGGAGGCCCACAGGAGGATTGAGGAGAACAGGGACGAGAAGGAGATGTTCGAGTCACTAGATAGGCTCACAAAGGTCAGGGGTAGGGTGCTCGGGCTGGCGCGACGGAAGGAGTGGACAGTAATCGATGGCGACCAGGCTCAGGACAAGATTCAATCGGAGATCAGGGGCTATCTCGGCCTCTGAGGCTGTTGATAATCACGGCATTTATCCCGAGAATGACGGCCTGGACGTAGAGGGGCGCGTCGAAGCCGTAGTTGTCATAGAGTAAACCACCTAGCCATGGCGCAGGAATAGCACCGAGCCTACCGTAGGCGTCCAGTTTCCCCATGACCGTGCTCCTCCTGTCTTGGGGCACCAGCCCTGTAACGAAGCTCATGTATGATGGCATCCAGAAACCGATGTCGATGGCGCTGAACCCGTTGAATATTATGAAGAACTCGATCCGGTTGAACAGGATAAAACCCATCACTGACACAAATCCCATGGCAAAGCTCATCATCATCCCGTTCACATGCCCGATCCTGTCAACGAGCTTTCCGAGCGGTATAGAGTCCACCGCCCATACCAGGTTGAAGCTGGTGCTCATCAGGCCCAGCTGGAACGTCGTGAAACCGTATGTGTCCGTCAGTGCACCGTAGAAGAGGCTGTACGCCACGGCATAGCTGAACCCTTGAAGGAGCATTGAGATGTAGAGGGTAAGGTACGTCCTCTCAGGCACTAACATGTCCCTGATCTGCTGTGACAATGGAACCCGATCAGAGCCATTACCTTCAGGGGTATGGGTCTCCTCGATGTATTTCCACAACAGGAAACTTCCAATCAAGTCCCCGACCACCGTCACGTAGAATATTGGCATGTAGCCCATCTTGAGCGCGATATAGCCGCCTGCACCGGCCACGAGGGTGCTTATTCCCTGGCTGATGGTTATCAGCGTGCTGAGCGCCGTTGCGGTCCTTGATGACTCCACAGACTCCGCTATCAGCGCGTTCCTGGCCGGGTTCCCTATCATGAACATGGCGCTGAACCCTATGAAGAACCCAAAGACCATCAGTGCGTAGTAGTGGCCCGAAACAATGAGCACAAATATTGCAATGGTTCTGCATATCGCACTGCCAATCACTCCTGGCTTCCTGCCGATCCTGTCGCTGACCTGCCCCCAGACGATCAGCCCCGCCGCTGTGCTGATATTGATCATTGTCTGAACCAGTCCCAGCTGGCTCACCGTGATGCCCGTGCTGAGCAGGTACGGCTGCCATATCACGTAGAACATGCCCAGCCCGATCTGGCTAACCAACGTCTGGGCCGCGAGCACGCGGATGTTACCCTCTAGAGCGAGGTATTTGCTGACTGACTTCATGGCTACCAGAACCTAGCCGGGTTAACGTTCAAGTGAGATAAAAATTATCCGCCTTATTGGGGGAGGCACTCTTCCATCATGTCAAGGTTTGACCACACATCGTTCATGTCGTACATCCCAATGTTCCAGGCGTCAACTATCTCGTGGAACTGGTATGCCCAGCGCACCGCGTCCGCCGCGCTGCTCCTGAGCCTGCCAGCATGTAGAACCTTGATGACGTAGATGCCCCTGCCGTCCTCCTTCAATGCCTTTATGGCCTCAATGTGCTCCGCCAGGGTACCGTCATCGATAACCGCACCCGCCATGTTCAGGGTGGTGCACACGATATCGATCTCAGGGACGTCAAGGACCTGCCTGAGCACCTTTGTGCTGTGGGTTGAGAGAGCCGTCGCCCTCACCGCGCCCGATTCCTTTGCCTCCACCCATGCACCGAGAGCCCCCATCCTTTCCTTGAGATTTCCAGCGCGGTACGGTTTACCTGCTGAATCTGTTCGGTCAACTCCCTCGTGCAGGACGTTGTGCAGGAACATGATATCGACGTAATCCGTTCCAAGGGACTTGTTTGAGAACTCAAGGGCAGCCCAGCCATCCTTCTCGGTCAACGCGTTGGACTTGTCCGCGAT
>CAYLJH010000187.1:0-4360 GCA_964383685.1 uncultured Candidatus Bathyarchaeia archaeon
GCTCGTCCGTGAAGACCATGGCGATGCCGTGCTCGTTGCACGCCGCGATGATCTTCTTGTCCCTGATGCTTCCACCTGGCTGGACGACGGCCGTCACCCCGTACTCCGCGATCAGGTCTATGCTGTCCCTGAACGGGAAGAAGCCATCAGACGCGATGACCGAGCCGGGTATCTCGTCCCCGTGTCCCCTGCCAACGGCCTTCTCAAGGGCCAGCTTGACCGCCGTGACCCTGTCCTGCTGTCCAGTGCCGACGCCTATCGTGGCGTTGTCCTTGCTCAGGACCACGCCGTTGCTTCTCACGTTCATGCAGAGGTACCAGCTGAACAGCAGATCCTTCAGCTCCTGTGGAGTGGGCTGCCTCTCCGTGACCACCCTGAGGTCATCCACTGACCTGAGCTTTGTTAGCATGGGCGCCTGTAGCACCAGGCTTCCGTCCGCCTGGACGCTGATATCAAGGGGCCACATTGGCTCGCCGACGTACTTGCTGACGGCGTCTATGCCGTTAACCTGCATGATCCTGATGTTCTTTTTCTGGTTGAAGAACTCCATGCAGCCATCGGCGTAGCTGGGGGCAACGACGCCCTCGACGTAGCTGTTCATGAGCTCCTCGGCGGTTACGGGGTCCACCTCGCAGTTGAAACCCACGACGCTGCCGAAAGCGGCCAACGCGTCGCAGTCACGTGCACGCCTGTAGACCTCAACCAGGGGCTCATAGGCGTTCTGGGTTGCCGCCCCGCTCGGGTTGACGTGCTTCATAACGGCAACAGCGGGACGGTCAAAGTAACTGACGATCCTCATGCTGTTGTTTGCGTCCTCGACGTTGGTCATGCTGAGGCCGCCCTTGCCTGATTTTATGAGCTTGATATCACCAACCGTCAGCGGGCCCTCCGTTGGGCTGTAGAACGCAGCTGGCTGATGGGGGTTCTCACCGTACCTGAGGCTCATATGTTTTCTGTAGACTGTCTCCTTGTCCCCTATGGTAATCTTGATGGTCTCGGGGAAATCCTCCCCGAGGGCTGTGCTGTACTTTTTCCTCATTGATTTTGGTTTGCTCATAGCTCTTCCTCCAGGTACTCGACGATGGCCTTGTCGTACCCCGCCGTGCGCTTGAACGCCTGTAACGCGTACCTCTTCCTCAGCTCGGTGGTTAACTCACCGTCGTTCTCTTTCAGGGTCTTGATGATCTCCGGGTATTGGGCTACATCCGTGACGATGCACGCCCTGTCGTAGAGCAGGGACGCTTTGGCTGCGGTCCTCGTCATTGTGGGGCCGCCGATGTCTATGTTATCACTGGCCTTTTTCAGATCGGCTCCTCCGGCTACCACCTTCTCAAACGGGTAGAGGCTTGATACGAGCAGATCAATGGTTTTCACGTCGTTCTCGTCCATCCATCTCTTGTGATCTGGATCAGTGACATCAAGAAGAAGTCCACCATGCACCTTTGGGTGTAAGGTCTTCACAAGCCCGCCAGGGCTCTCAGGGTGGCCAGTATACTCGCTTACCTCTACGAGTTTTTCGTACCCGATCTCCCTGATCTTCCTAGCCGTTCCTCCGCTGCTGATAATCTCCACGCCGTACTCGCCAAGAGCCTCCACTAGAGCTTCCAATCCGCTCTTGTCGTAGACGCTGATAAGTGCCCTCTTGATCATCCAAACCACCGTTGTATGGTTAAGGCAACCTCGACGGTGTAATAAGCTTAGTCTTACATGAACATGCAATATTAATGGGTTGTATAAAGAAAATTAGATGGTCCTGCTAGGACCTGGACGGAAGATATCGTGCGGGGCGACCTCCTTTGCGCCGTTATCTGTGATGAGCGCCAGTTTAGCCTTCTCCCATATCTCTGGGATCGTTGCAGCTCCCATGTATCCCATGGCTGCCTTCAAACCTCCAGTGAACTCTGCGAGGATGTCCTTGGCGGGTCCTTTGAATGGAACCCATCCCTCAACTCCCTCGTTGATGGACTTGCTCGGTTTGCTGTAACGATCCTGGACGAACCTCTTCTGTCTCGCCTTTGCGCTGCCCATTCCGTAGTACTCCTTGTAGTACCGTCCCTCCATGGCGACGAGCCTACCGGGGCTCTCACGGCAACCCGCGAAAACGTTTCCCATCATGGCTGCGCTTGCGCCCACCGCCATTGCGACCGCTACGTCACCTGGGTTACGGATTCCACCATCCGCGATGATCGGGATATCTGCGCCATAAGCCTTCACGGCATCAGCGACGTTGCTTGTCGCGAACAATGTGGGTGCCCCTGCGCGTGTCACCACGCTTGTGCTGCAGATGCTTCCACTGCCGATACCGACCCTGAGACCTGCGACGCCATCAAGCTGTGTGATAATATCCTCAGCCGCCTCGTATGTGCCGATGTTGCCGACGATGACGTCCGCCGAGACCTCTTTGAGTATCAACTTTGCCGCATCAAAACAGTTCTTGTTATGGAAGTGGCTCACGTCAAGCACCATCACATCGACGTACCTGTCCAGTGCCTTGGCCCTTGGGAGATCGAATGGACTGATGGCGGCCGCGCATAGCAATCTGCCGTCCTCGTCCCTCACTGCCTCCTGGAAAGTGCCCTTGAGGGTGATATCCTTCATGGTGATCAGCCCCTGGACCCTGTTGTTCTTGTCAACGATTGGAAGCTTCTCTATCCTGTGCTCGTGAAGGATCTTCATTGCCTCGTCGATCTCGGTGTCCTCGGACCCGGTTACGACCTCCTCGGTCATAACGTCCTTGATCTTCAGGCTGCTATCCGCCAGGCGGACATCCCTCCAGGTTACGATGCCCTGGAGTTTTCCATCTCCCTCCACCACCGGGAAGCCCTTGATATTATGTTCCTCCATCATCTTGAGGAGGTCAGCGACCGTCATGTCTGGCCTGACAGTGATCACGTCCCTGATTATTACGGCTTCAGCTCTCTTGACCTTCCTAGCCATGTCCACTTCCTCTTTTGCAGAGCAGTTCCTGTGAAGAACTCCCATGCTTCCCTCCCTCGCCAGAGCGATGGCCATATCAGCTTCAGTGACCGTGTCCATCGGGCTTGCTATCAGGGGGATGTTTAGCTCCACGTTTGTAGTGACCCGTGTCTTGATATCAGCCTCGCTGGGCTCAAGAGTGGTCCAACCGGGTAGAAGAAGAACATCATTGAAGGTGTAGGCTTTTTCCGCGTTTTCAAACTTTGACCGGAAACCCATTAATTACACCAATTTAAACCACTTTCTTTGTTACGCGCTTAATATAGTTTATGGTTATCCGTTATTGAAAATTGACGAATATATGCAACTTTTTCTCGTAACTCATTTAATCCATGAAAACCGTATCACATTGTTCCGGTGAGACTGTGAAGATTGTAAAGACGATGTGTGCAAGGGATTGCCCCGACGCCTGCTGGCTTGACGTTACTGTAGACAACGACACCATCATCAAAGTCGAAGCCAGCAAGGAGAACCCCGTAACCAACGGCCTAACCTGCCCACGCGCTTTAGGTGACCCTGAAAGAACAAAAAGCATGGATCGCGTCATGTATCCCTACGTCCGCAAGGATGCCTCATCGTCAGGATTCACCAAGGTCTCCTGGGACGACGCGATCGATCTTGTCACTTCCAAGCTCAGGCAGACCATTGAGGAGCACGGCAGGGAGTCCGTCCTACTCCTTGATTACGCGGGAAACACCGGGTTCATCGCAAGCGGTTACTCGAAACGCCTCTGGAACGCGTTGGGGGTCACCATGACGGATTATACCGTTTGCTCAGCGAGCGGCCACGCAGCGATCTACCTCCACTATGACCTCAGCTACGGCTGCCAGCCCCAGGACATGGGCACAAAGAAGACAATCGTCTTCTGGGGATTTAACGCAAAGATCAGCTCTCCCCATCAATGGGCCTTGGCAACCCAGGCCAGACGGGAGAAAGATGCCAAGATCGTGGTCGTTGATCCGAGGAAAAGCGCGACCGCCTCGTTATCCGATGTTTGGATAGGTCCAAAACCCGGAACAGATGTCGCACTGGCTTACGGGATAGCCCATTACCTCATCACCAACGACCTGGTTGATCTGGATTTTATCAAGAATCACTCACACGGGTACGAGACATATCGCGAGGAGGCGTTGAGGTGGACCCCGGAGAGGGTTGAAGATGTTACGGGGGTCAGATGGGAAGAAATCGAGGAGATATGCAAGATGCTCACCGAGAACGGGCCATCCGTGTTCATGATCGGCCTGGGATTGAACAAGAGCATGACTGGTGCAGAGTCCTGCAGGGCAGTCTCTCTCCTTCCCGCGCTTCTCGGGCAGCATAGGGCCTTCTATTACAGCAACAGCAGGGGCAGGTACATTGGCGGGGACTCGTCTGGCTCCGGGTT
>CAYLJH010000188.1:0-4322 GCA_964383685.1 uncultured Candidatus Bathyarchaeia archaeon
ACGGTTCTTGTTGATCTCCACAGCTATATCGGCGGTGAGGTTGGCTCCATGTGTATCAATGGTGACGATCATGGGCCCAAAGTCCTCAACCTCGTAGACCCACAGGCATTCGGGCATACCGAAATCGTCAAGCCAGAAGACATCAGTGACCTCCTTAATGCCCTTGGCCGCGAGCAGGGCCGCCCCGCCCGTGAACGCCCCGTAGACGCAGCCATACTCGATGCACGCCTTGCTGGTCCTGGCCCCCATGCCGCCCTTTCCAATTATCAATGCAGGCTTGAAAGCCTCTATGAAATTGTCCTGGAATATCTCCATTCGGGCGCTGGTGGTGGGACCCGCGGCAACTACCTGCCACTTGCCCGCCTCGTCCTTCTTCATGATTGGCCCGCAGTGGAACACGCCCCTGCCTGCAAAGCTCACTGGTGTCTCCTTTCCCTCATCGTGAAGCTCAAGGGCCTTGAGGTGCGCCTCGTCCCTGGCCGTTATGATCGTGCCTGTGACGTAGATCAGGTCCCCTGCCTTGAGTTTCCTGATGTCCTCATCAGGTACCGGTGTTTTTAGATGGTACTCCATCGTAATCAGGTACCTTGTACCCCATCCCGTTTTGAGATTTTCGGATGATGGTAACGTTCTAAAGAAGTGGTCAGGACATACTGGTGACCTGGCTTGGACGAGTGTACTCAATGCGGTAAGTGCTGCAGTAACCTGAGGAGGGGTGACGAGACAACTGGGCTCACGCTGTTCCCCGACGAGAAGGACCTGTTCCCCCAGGACAAGGTGAGGCCGCACCTCGGCAGGGGGGATGAATCCGTGACTGATGTTTTCACGTACCAGCACACCGAGAACGTCTGCACACACCTGGTTGACAACCTGTGCCAGATATACGAGAGCAGGCCACTGATGTGCAGGAGCTTTCCCGTGAAGATCGGGGCCTTCGGGTTACGCTTCTCATCGGGGTGTAAAGGGGTTCTTCAAACCTTGAGGAAATCAAAGACAATGGACAGGGAGCAGTACGAGGTCAAGGCGGCGATAGAGATGGTTGAGAGGCTCCGCGAGTTCCACACCAGCTTCCAGGACCAGGACTTCCGCTGGAAGTACAACCTGTCCACCGAGGAATGGGAGACCTACTAGGATAGGAACGGGGGATCGTGGAGCGCCACAAGCTCTTGCCCCATGAGGAGCTCAAGCTCGTGTTTCGCGTCATCAAAGTCATGCTCAAGGTACCCGCCGCAGGTCTCGATGGTGGCACCCGGTAGCTCCTCGATAGCATGGGCCTCTGGGATCAGGGTCCTGATGGCATCTGTTACCTGTTGAAGGTTCAGTCCACCCACCGGGCTCAGGATTGTAACGTAGAATCCGGTCCTGCACCCCATGGGGCTCAGGTCTATGACCTTGCAGCCGGGGCATTTCTCGGGGAAGACTGTCCTGATGGCCGTGGCTAGTAGGTGCTCCAGCGTGTGGATGGTCGGAGGCGTGAGCAGCACGATGTTGGGCGTCTTCAGTCTGAAATCGTAGACGTTGATCTCGTACTTGCTGTCCGGTACTGGCAGGGTCTTGGAGTGCCGCACGTAGGGAGCGACTATCTTGGTGTGGTCAAGGTTGAATGACTCAAGCTGTTTATGTTTCACGGGAATTGCCTCGGATTCCGAGATAGGCAATATTCCCAGATATATTGGGTTCTGAGTATTTTATTCCTGAAAGAATATCCGCCTATTTCCAGTTAAATTCCCGGTTTGATAAGGAAAACATGAAATCATTGTTCATGTTAAAGACGAAAACAGGTATATTTTCATTATTTGAGAAGAATTTGAGGGAAACCTTCGTCAAATCCATTCTATTACACTGAATAAAACCCTGAATTATCAATCTAAAGTTATATTATCCACGAGGTAAACCCTGTAGCGATGTCTTCATTCGGGTCTAATCTAGTTCTCCGCATGAACCCGGCCGACAAAGCGTTCAAGGATCGGGTGAACGAGCTCAGCGGAGAAAATGTGGACCTCTGTTTCCAGTGCGGCGGCTGCAGCAGCGGCTGCCCCATGACACAGGACATGGACTATCTCCCCTCAAAGATTATCAGGATGGCACAGATCGGGCTTGAGGAAGCCCTTGAATCAAGGACCATCTGGACATGCAGCACCTGCTTCAACTGCGAGGTGCGGTGCCCAAGGGGGATTGATGTCGCAGCAGTCATGGAGGCGTTGAGGCAAATGGTGCTCAGGAAGAAGCACAACGAGGTGAGCCTCGACGACCTGTCAGCGGAGGAACTCAGGGAGTTACCACAGATCGCAATAGTAAGCAACCAGAGGAAGTTAACGGCATGAGAATCGCGTACTACCCTGGATGCACGCTTAAAACCAACGCAAAGAACTTCGAGGACTCTGCCATCGCCAGCGCAAAGGAGCTTGGCATCGAGATGGTCGAGCCCGGTAGATGGAACTGCTGCGGTACCGTGCATGCCTTAGTTAAAGACGATGTTATGCACCACCTGGCTCCAGTTAGGAACCTCATAAGGGTCGAGGAGCTCAAGGCGGCCGACGAGGTTGACAGCAAGCAGGTTGTCACCCTCTGCGCAATGTGCTACAACACACTCAAGCGGAGCAAACAGACGTTCAACGAGGACGCCGACAAGAAGCAGAAGATCCACGACGTGATGTACAAGGAGGATATAAAGTACAGCGGAGAGGTCGAGGTCCTCCACTACCTAGAGGTACTCAGGGAGCATGGCTGGGACAAGGTCAGGGAAGCGGTGAAGAAGCCACTTGACGGCCTGAAGATCGCGCCATACTACGGCTGCCTGCTACTGCGCCCAAGGGGGATCGGCATCGATAACACCGACAACCCCACCATCCTGGAGGATTTCATCGAGGCACTCGGTGGAGAGGTGGTTGATTTCGCTTACAAGCAGAAGTGCTGCGGCGCTTACCACACGGTCCACATGAAGGAGGCCGTCGCGGACCTGAGCCACAGCGTGCTCAAGTACGCCCAGGACGCAGGCGCTGACCTGCTGATCACGGCCTGCCCACTCTGCGAGTACAACCTCGGGCCTAGGCAGACCCAGATAAAGAAACAGTACCCAATTTTTGATTCAATACCCGTCGTCTACTTCACACAGCTCATGGCTCTAGCCTTTGGGCTTGATGAGGGCGCGACGGGGTTCGAGGCTAACAAGCCAGACCCAACACCCCTGCTTACCGAGAGGGGCCTGATGGAGTAGATATAATGGAAAACAATGTTGAAATGGTAACCATCCACGTGATGGGAAAGAAGCACAGAGTGCCCAACGACCTGACCATAATGAAGGCCATGGAGTACGCGGGACACCAGTTCAGGCGAGGCTCGGGTTGCAGGGGAGGATACTGCGGGGCATGCGCCACACTATACAGGGTAAAGGGCAGCTACAAGATGGAAGGGGCGCTGGCCTGCCAGAAGATAGTTGAGGAGGACATGTACATCGCCCAGATCCCGTTCAGCCCGGCCGAGAAGATCACCTATGATATCGAGAAGGTCAGGCCGGACGCCAACACCATGCTGGAGTACTACCCGGAGCTCAGCAGGTGCCTGTCATGCAACACATGCTCAAAGGCTTGCCCGCAGGACATCATGGTCATGGACTATGTCCAGGCGAGCCTCAGGGGAGATATAACCCAGGCGGCGAAGCTGAGCTTTGACTGTTTGACCTGTGGATTATGCGCCGTGAGGTGCCCGGCCGAGATAGTCCCATACAACGCGGCCACGCTGGCGAGGCGTATGTACGCAAAGTACATCGACGGCCCATCAAAGCACGTCATTGAACGGGCGGAGGCGGTGGAGGCAGGCGAGTACGACGAGGGCATCAAGGAGCTGATGGAGATGGACAAGGAGCCGCTTCAGGAGCGGTACGAGAACAGGGACATGAACATTCATGGCTGATTACGAGAGCGGATACCCGGCATACATGGCGGATAGCCTGAAAAAAGTGGTAGAGACAAGGGCGGAACGGGTTGGAAAGAGCTTCAAGCCAATGAACGCCCAGCAGAAAACTGACATACTCAAGGGCTTCCACCCAGACTGGAAGATGGACGAGAAAAGGGAGCTGAAGGTCGGACACAACAAGGGAGACCTCATGCCCCATGAAGTGGTTGACATCATCGAGGCCCATAGCATCATCAAGTCAGAGGAAATCGACCTCAGCAACATCGATTACGACGTGGACGTGCTAATCATCGGGGCCGGTGGAGCCGGGCTAAGCGCGGCGATTCTTGCACAGGACAGCGGGATTGACCGTGACAAGATTCTCATAGTCCAGAAACTGAGGCTCGGGGACGCAAACAGCAAGATGA
>CAYLJH010000189.1:0-4311 GCA_964383685.1 uncultured Candidatus Bathyarchaeia archaeon
CGATATATCCAGATTTGCCTCCTCCCTGACCTCTCTTACAATTGCGTCCTCTGTGCTCTCGCCGTACTCGACAACCCCGCCGGCATCGTCGGGGCCCTTCTTTAGGTTGAACGGCTCCGAGCCGTAGATTAACCTGGAAACTCTGAGTTTGGACTGGCCTAGCTGGATGGTCCTCATGGAGAGTATGTCGGAACGAGTCGTGATAAGTTTATTCTGCGCCCTCTTCTTCGGTCAGCTGCTTCTCCCAGTCCGCCTCCAGCGTCTTGACAGCTGGTACCGTGAAGCCCACAATGCTCCCGATCATGAAGACGACGCTGGATATCACAAACCAGAACCTGAGCCCCGTGAGCTCAATGATAGGGCCCGCGAGTGCCAACCCCAACGGTGACACCGCGACGCTTGTGCTCATTATCAACGTGAATACCCTCCCCTGCATATCGTGGGGGATCAGCGCCTGTAGCACCGAGAAGAAGCTGCTGTTGGCGATGGAGTTCATGAAACCGAAGACGAACATCGCGGCGATCCCGATCCATAGCTTATCAGCCGGGGTCCTGCTGAAAACCAAGAGCCCAATGCTTGCCACGAATAATCCCGAGAAAGCGGTGTTAATCTTGCTCTTGAACCCTCCCCAGACGCCCAGGGTTATTCCCCCCAGTATCATTCCGAGCCCGTTTGCCGACTGGACCCAGGCAAGCTCGATGGCCCCTCCCTTGAAGAACTCCGTGATGAGAAGCGGCAGCATCGTGAAAGTCGGTGTGGTGACCATGTTGATACAGAGGCTCATCAGCATGATGACGAGCAAGCCCTTCTGCTTGAAAATCCACTGGAAGCCCTCTTTCATGTCGCCCAGGACTCCACTCTTCTTGTCACTGGAGTGCTCTGGCTGAGGAACCATGATGAACAAAAGGGGGCCGACCGCGAAGATGGCCGTTAGCACGTCGATTGATAGAACGTACTCGATGGGCATTATCTCCAGAAAAAGAGCGCCCAGTGGCGGGGCACTGATGGCGACGAGTCCGCTGAGGCTCTGGTTTATCCCAGCCACCCGTGAAAGGTGTTTTCTCGGTACCATCATGCTCGTTGAAGCCTGCATGGCTGGCCACTGGAAAGCGCCGCCGGCTGCCCTGAACATCATGACCGCGTAGATGTGCCATATCTCGACCCTACCGGTACTGAACATGAATGCAAGGAATAGGATGGACAGCGCGATGAGTGAATCCGCCACCATCATCACGACCCTCCTGTTCCAGCGATCTACAAGAGCTCCCGCGAACGGACCTATGAAGACCTGCGGGAGCAATGCAGCGATACTGGCTGTGGCAAGCACTGATGGTGATTTGGTTAGCTCGGTGAGGTGCCAGACCAGCGCGAACTGGACGAGCCTGCTGCCGAACAGGCTGAATGCCTGACCCGTGAACAATACGAGGAAAGGCGCCATTGCTTTTGATAGGAAACCCGGCTCATCTTCGCTCAAAGTAATATCAGCATTATCCGAGTGGAATTGACTAAGATATACTTATTGAAAAGACATGCGTGTCTGATAATTTATGGTCCAAGTTAATAATACCCTAGTCTAATTCAGGTTGCTTTGACTCTTAACGTTGAAATAATCAAGATACTGGCTCCAAGGATGACCGATTCCCCTCTCATTGTTCTGGTGAGGCACGGTGAAGCGGAACACATGGTGTCTGACCTCACAGGTGGCTGGACGAACTCAAATCTCACTGAAACTGGAAGGGCTCAGGCCGATGCCGTGGCCCAGTGGCTATCAGAGGAGCTCCCAAGTGGACATATCAGAATCCTAAGCAGTGACCTGAACCGTGCCGTCCAGACCACGGAGCCAATCGCGGAAGCCCTCAAAGTGGATTTTACGCGGCACCAAGGCATAAGGGAGTTGAACAACGGGGTCGCCGCGGGAAAGACGAAACAAGAGGCAAAACCACTCCTAGATGAATCATCTAAGATATCTATAGATTGGCATCCATATCCAAAGAGTGAGAGCTGGAGGGAGTTCTATGCCCGAGTCACCTATTTCATGAACGGGGTGAACCCTCCCCTTGATGAAACAGTAGTCATCGTGTGTCACGGAGGTACGATAAACATGATTACCTCGTGGTGGCTGGGGCTTGAGCCCGAACACATGAACAGGGTATTCTTCCAGTGTGCGCCTACTGGAGTAACCATCCTGCACCAGGACAGGTACGATAACCACGTTATCGAGCGCCTGAACGACACCTACCACCTGACGCGAAACGGGTCACGTAACCCTTTCCCCAGAAAACAGGCGTAAATTCCTTACCCTCAGAGCCATTTCCTATACCATGAACATCGAGGACATCCGCAGAGAGCTTCACCTGTCAGATGAGGTCATCGCCATCAACGCTGGCTCGTGGGGGCCGCTCTGCCAGGCCGCACGCTTGGGTATCAATGATGGTTATTCGTCAGAATCATCCAGCAGGGGCGATGACCCTGACGCGATGAGGGACAAGGGCTCAGGTTTAGCCCGGTACAGCGAGGTGGTGGCGGAGGCAAAGGATGTACTATCGAGGTTCATAGGCTCCAGTCCCGAGGAGATCGCCCTGTGCGACTCCACGACCACCGGGATGAACATCTTCATGTGGGGCTACGACTGGAGGCCGGGCGACGAGATAATCGCTGGGAACCTTGAAAACCCGGCCGCAAAGGTCCCGTTGATGATCCTGGCGAAGCGCAGAGGGGTCAAGTTAACCTATATCAACCAGTTTGATGGCACACTCGAACAGCTATCCGAGAATATCAGCGAAAAAACTAGGATGGTCCTCCTCAGCGATGTCAACTTCGCAACAGGCAGCAGGATAGACCTAAAAGAGGCGGCTAAAATTGCTCACAGCCAAGGCGCGCTTCTCCTGGCAGACGGTATCCAGGCAGTTGGAACCAGTTATGTCGATGTCAAGAAGCTGGGCGTGGACGGCTACGCCCTGGCGAGGCACAAGTTCATGTGCGGACCTGATGGGGCAGGGGCGCTTTATGTGTCAAGGGACGCGATGGATATGATCGAGCCCACCTACTCCGGGGTGTTCAGCGATGCACACCACGGGTCAGGCAAGTTGACCTACCCCGACTCTGCCCAGAGGTACGAGGTGAGCACGCGACCGCTACCCGTTATCCAGGGAGGGACATCTGCAACCGAGTGGATAATGGACGAGGTCACCCTCCCATTCATTGTGGAGGGCACCACTGATCTCTACAAGGCGCTTTGGGATGGCCTCAACGATATCTCCAAGGTCGATCTGGTATCAGCTAGGGATCAGAACAGTCTCCTCAGCTTCAGGGTCAATGGCACAGAGCCAAAACAGGTGGTCGATGAGTTCAGAAAGCATTACATATTCACGAGAACCGTTGGCACGATCGATCCGCCCGTGGTCAGGGTTGCGATAGGGTTCTGGAACAGGGCATCAGACGTGGAGAGGATAGTCGAGGTCGTGAATGGTCTCTAGGAGTCCCCGTATGTGGTCGTGTACTCGCAGAACTCAACCGTGTACCCACCTGGGTCCGTGACTGAGAACGCCTTGATGTGCAGCGTCTCCCCCTCTTTGAGCTCGTCCTTGCTTGGCTTGAGACCCTTTCCCTTGACGTAATCGTGCCACGCCTGGGCGTCACTGACCATGAGCTGGAGCCTCGCCGATTTCTCCTCCATCACTTTGTGGCTCCCCATGCTGACATCAACGAGCCCAACGTGGCAATCTGATGCATACTTGTAGATCTTGACCCAGTCCCTGTCCAGCTTCAACTCGAAGCCCAGTGTATCCTCGTAGAACCGCGCTGCCTCCTCAATCCCGTCATAGTACATGAACATGAGTCCGCCGCTGATTTCAGGAACCATGGTTATACGTTAATTTCTTGCCTTTTCTTTTTGTCGATGGCGTTATCAACTCACATTTCACTGTTTATACATGAATGTCGATAAGATCAGGGAGAATTTTCCCCACATCGATGATATGATTTACCTGGGAGCAGCGGGCAGTGCCCCCTTCAACCTCGTGAACTACAACGCGGTGATGGAGTGCTGGAACAGGCGGAGATATGGCAGCACCCTCGGTGGCACTGACCACGCTTGGTTCAGCGAGAAAGACCCCCTGGCGAGGGAGGAGGGTGCCAAGCTTGTGGGGGCTTCACCTGATGAGCTGTGCATAATCAGCAGAGTGGTTCAGGGGATAAACATAATCAAGGACACGCTGGGCTACAACGAGCCGTGGAAGAAGGGGGACAACGTGGTGATGACCGACCAGGCGTACCCCAGTACCGGCCATACGCTCCTTGCATTGAAGAGGC
>CAYLJH010000190.1:0-4305 GCA_964383685.1 uncultured Candidatus Bathyarchaeia archaeon
AGGGCTTCCTGCTGCTGATAGCGGCGTTCATGCTCACCATAGGTGTATTATGGGTAGCGGGGCTTGGCCCCGTTGAGTTCATCACGGAGATCATTGACAACCCCGCGCTTATCAGCGTGCTGTTCTGGAAGGGAAGCACGGCAAGGGGGGTCGAGCTTGGCATCTGGACAGGTCTAGCGAGCTCCATAGGGCTCATAGTCATCGGTCCCACCATCATGGGGGCGGCGGCAATCTTCCCGCTGACAAATCCGGGCATAGTCAGCATACCCCTGAGCTTTATCGTGACCTTCGGGGTCTCCATGGTCCAGAAAAAGTAGCCCACTTTTTCAAAACCTATATTTCTCATAGCCCACTCACTCGTTTGTATGAGTCTCCAGCGGATAAACGACAAGATCAGCGTCATCGATGCGCCACTGTCCGGAATGAGCAGGGTCCTGGGCACGTACCTGATTGAGGGAGAGAAAACAGCTGTAATCGACCCCGGCCCCACGACCCAGGCGCTGGGCGTGCTTGACGCTCTCCATGCCCACGGCGTCAATGAGCTGGACGCTGTCCTCCTCTCACATATCCACCTGGACCACGGCGGCGGAAGCTGGAAGATGGCTGAGGCTTACCCCGGTAGCTTCGTTTACTGCCACCCGAGGGGTGCGGCGCATATGGTTGACCCTTCAAAGCTCAAGGCAGGGGCCGAGAAGCTGTTCGGCGACAGGGTCCTGGAATATGGTACCATATCGGGGGTCCCCAGTGACAAGGTGATGGAGTCAACAGACGGGGAAGTCATCGACCTGGGGGGCATCGTCCTTCAGGTTCTCTGGACGCCGGGGCACAGCAGCCACAGCCAGTGCTACTGGGAGCCGGACTCAAGGACGGTTTTCGTTGGTGACGCGGTGGGGCACGTGATGGGCGAGGGCGGCCCGGTGGTCCCGGTTAGCCCGCCGCCACATAACCCGGTGAAGGGGGTCGAGAGCATTGACAGGATTATTGGGCTGAGCCCGGAGACGCTCTGTATAGCCCACTTCGGGCCCCATGATAACGCGGTCGAGCACCTGAGGAGGATCAGGGATCGCTCGGTGCTCTGGGAGCGTCTGTCAATCCAGGCGGCTAAGGAGGAAATGGACCTTGACGGGTTCCACGCGCTGGTGCTTGAGGAGGACGATGAATTGATCCGGATGGGGAAGGCTGATTCACCCGAGAGGTCCCTAAAAGGGGGGTTGCTGGGGTTCCACATGTACGGGATATGGAAGCTAGAGCGGGGCTAGTCAAGTATCCTGATGCCCGCTTCCTTGAGGAGTCCCACTTCATCGCCCCAATCCCCGAGGACCTCAGCGGCCCTTGAGAGGTACCTGTTCTTTGACGGCTCGATGCCCATTATGAGGGCACACGCGGCGTCCAGCTCAAGCGGGTGCTTGGACACAGCCACGAACCTGGGGTCGGGGATGACCCGTGTCTTGCCCTCATCGGCGTCATGCACCGACGCGGTCTTCATGGCCTCGACGACCCCCTTGATGTTGAAGATGCTGTCATAGATCTTGAAGATGTCAACGATGTTGATATGCAGGTCAACGTGGCCCTTGCCGTGGTACCTCATCCTGCTGGGGTTCGGGATCATGCCGAAGAGGTTCTTGATTGTGAGGCTGACGCCGATGTCGTCCTGCCATAGCTTGGCCTTGCTGAGGCTCAGCAGGTCCCCGTGTCTTAGCTTGTATAGCCTCTCAGGGATGACTCCGTACAGCTCATCCCTCATGACGGGGTCATACTTTTCCTCCACCTTGGCCCTGATCTCCCCGGCGTCAACGGTCCTGCCCGCCCAGTTCTCCTCGGTGATGTTCAGGTACTCGACCCCGTGTTTCTCCAGCACCTTGTCAACCCCCGAATGCCTCAGGAACCACTCATCGCTGCCCCTGAGGTCGCCCCGTTTCTTCGATCCCAGCTTACCCGTCCTGAGCGCCTCCTCGGTGCGGGCCCAGCCGTAGCTCTCCACCACAATGGCTTCCCCGTCGATGGCCTCAAGGGTCCAGTCGATGATCTCTGCCTCGGTGAAGCAGACGCTGGTGCCCCAGTTTGGCTTGATGATAACGGGTGGCTTGAGGTCTAGTCCCCTCATCAGCTCGATGAAGTCCTCCCTTGTTGCGGGCTGCTTGAAGCGGATGCTCATGGGTACCATTTGGGTTTCGGCGTATATTTGAGATACTCTATATTTGTATGATTAATTTGGGTATCCAGAGCAAGCCTAGATATTGGGTCTCCGCAAAATGTAATATTAAAAAACAGACAATCAGGCCATGAAGAAGAGCGGTACCAGGTCCGGGCGCGTCGGCATCCTGCTTACGGTTGTACTAATGTTCTGCGTCGTCATGTTCGTGGGCACCCTTTTCTGGCTAATCACTGACACGGGTTTTCTAGTGGCCAGCACGGACACAAGTCTATTCAAAGCTGGGACCATGCACGATGATGTCCCCCGAACGTTGAACCAGACCATCGCGACGCTACAGGATAACGGCTGCATGGTGTTGTACTACTCGAAAGAATACACAGGCGGGTACGAGTTGGTAACATACGAGGTGTTCATAAAGAAGGCCGTGGCCGCGAGGATCGCGTACAGGGTGAACAAAACCGATAATGAGACCGTGCTCCTTGTGGAGACACCGGGTGGAACACTGGAATGGGTGCCTGAAGGATAGCTAAATTGGGTACACAAGCTCGAACCTTTCAAGAATTACGTCCATGTCCCCGTTGAACTCGAACCCCAGGGCCTCGCCGCGCCTCGCGTAGTACTTGTCGTGCTCCCTGAAGTAGCTCTCAAGGGTCCTGTCGCCCTCGCCCTCCCAGTAGGCGTGGTCGGCGTCAACATCCCGGTACTTTACCTTCCTTGCGCTGACAGTCTTGATGACCGCAACCGGTTTGTCCCTGCCGTCGAGTATGACGTTGAACTCGCCGACTTTGGGTGTCGGCCAGCCCTCAAGCTCCGTTTCAATGCATAAGGACGTGGATGTTCGTTTGATGCCGCTCAGAATGTAACCTAGCAGCTCATCAATGAGCTCGGGGTTATCCCCGAACCCCCAAGCAGCCGCGAAATCGCCAGTGACGCCGGTCTCGTTCATTACTTTCTCCCAGAAATCGAGGATTTCCTTTGAGTGTAACATACCCTCTACAGTGATTTGGAGTTTATGAAAACTGGGATACAGAACATGAAGCCCTAAAAGCACCCATACATGTGCATGTGCTATGAGTAGTGTAGCTTTAGTCAAGGGAGAAAGGAGCCTTGATTCAGTTTACAGGGCGCTGGACTTGATTCCATACAAGGACGCCTTCAATGACTGGGACAGGGTCTTAATCAAAGTCAATTTCATTACGACAAAGGACTGGAGCACGGGGGCCACCACTGACCCAATCATCGTTGAGGCGCTGGTGAACAGGCTCAGGGACCTCGGGAAAGAGGTAATCATCGTCGAATCCGACGCCCAGACCACCAACGCCGACAAGGCATGGGTCGCCAGCGGCATGGAAGAGATGGGCAAGAGGCTGGACGTGCCCTTCATCAACATGAGGCACGTGGACGAGAAGGTGGAGCTTGATATCAAGGGGAGCCGCGTGTTGAAGAAGATCAAGGTGGCAAAGATAGCCACAGAGTCAGCCATCGTATCAGCTGCAAAGCTCAAGACCCACATGAGCACAAACGTCACACTGGGCATGAAGAACATGTTCGGGATGCTCACGACCAAGTTCAAGGGAAAGTACCACCTCAGGGGCATGGACAAGGTAGTCCACGACATAGCGGTGACCCTGCCGCCACATCTCACGGTCATAGACGGATTTGTTGCAATGGAGGGAAAGGGACCTGTGCATGGAAAGCCCGTCCAGATGGATACCGTAATCGCCAGCACGGACGTCGTGGGGGCGGACGCCACGGGCTCAAGGATCATGGGCTTCAACCCCGAGCGCATCGACCACATCAGGTGGGCGGACGAGAGCGGGCTGGGTACTATGAACCCCGTGGTTGTCGGGGACTCAGTGGAATCGGTGAAGAGGGTCTTCGAGAGGGCCCGCTAGTTTTTTACCTCATAAACTGCGTTGAATGTGTCGGAAAAAAATTTTTCGCGATAGTACCAGTGACGGGAACCGGTTTTATCCCTTATGTCAGGTTACTTTATACAAAAAAGGGGAGGATTACTCCTCGATTATCTCAACGTTGGCCCTTGGAACCGTCACGACCTCGCTGCCGTCAAGCTCGATGCGGATAACCCGTACCGCGCTCTCCGATTCAAGCCGCTGGAGCTCCACCGGAAGGCTGTGAACCACGCCGAT
>CAYLJH010000191.1:0-4284 GCA_964383685.1 uncultured Candidatus Bathyarchaeia archaeon
CACGATCACCTGGATAACCTGGTACATCAACACAAGCAGGGCGAACAAGAAGAGGTCCAGGGAACAGCTTGAGAGCTGGCGCTGAGCCCACTTAATTCAAATGCCATTGATCTCTAAGTGAGTCTTCTCTCGTGGAACCTCTCAAGGAGCTCCCACATAGCATAATTGCGGGCGAACTCGTAGTACTCCTTCGAGTGGGGCTTTTTCAACCCCCCCAGCGCGGTCAGGGCGTGTGAGAGAAACATAGTTAGCCCCCCCAGTATCCACGGCCGGGCCGTCGCGTACACAACCGCGATGAGGAAAGTATGCCATGGCGGGAACCCGAGGAAGTACCTGGACCTTCCTGATAGGACCCATCTGCCCAGGTTTCCCCTCCTCCACGTCCTGAGCTGGGTGTACTTTACCTCCGGGAACGACTCGACAACCCATCCATACTGCTTTGCCTGGATCAACGCGAGCGTATCAAACGCGTTACCTGGGGTGAAGTGACCGATATCATCCCAGCACTCCCTGCGGTAGATCTTGGCCCCATCGGAAGCCCTTCCCCTCCAGACCATCTCATCGTGAGGCGTACCGCTTGACACCCCAAGCCTCGGGTTCTTCTTGAATTCTGCTATTATCTTCTGAAAATATTCTTTTGGTAAAACGCTGTCAGCGTCGATCTTTAGAATGAAATCCCAGTCGGGTACCAGCTTTGTGACCCTCTTCATCCCGCTGTTCAATGCCCACGCAAGGTTTACACCCCTCGTCTCGTGCCTAGGGTTCTTGAGTACAAGCAATTCGATTCCCTCGTACTCTGCAAGAATATCCGGGGTCTTATCCGTGGAAGCATCATCAACAACAACGTATGCAACGGGCGGGGGATCCAGGGCGAGGACTGCCTCGACTGTTTGCCTGATGAACTTTTCCTCGTTCCTTCCGCTGGTCAAGGCGACGTACTTCATCGTGAAACCCCTTAGACACTCTGAATATAACCACACGCTAATAGTTTTACCGAATAAACTCCATTGAGAGCTACTATATTATTAACAGGCAGAAAAGAAGGCTCTTGACCCAGAATGCAGATGAACCTGATATAGAGCTCGGCAGGTTCACAGCCATAAACTAAAATTCCCCCTTTCCCCTTTTCCCTTGATTAGATTTGTTGGATGTCAAAGCCATCAGAGCGGATTTCCCAATACTGAACAAAGGCATAATGTACCTTGACAGTGCCGCCAGCAGCCTCACGCCCGAGCAGGTTGTGCTCAAGGAGATGGAGTTCTACCGTGAGTATCGAGCAAATGTTGAGCGTGGTGTCCATAGGTTCAGCCAGATGGCCAGCGAGGAGTATGAAAACGCACACGAGGAAGTGGCAAGGTTCATCAGTGCGCCAAGCAAGGCCAATGTCGCCATGATGAAGAACACCACCGAGGGAATCAACCTTGTTGCCAACAGCATCGACTGGAAGAAGACGGACAAGATCGTTACCACGGTGATCGAGCACCACAGCAACTTCATCACCTGGCTCAGGGTCAAGCAGCGCCATGGAACCAATGTTGAGGTCGTAAGGTCTTCAACCGAGGGACTGTTCGACCTAGATGACTTTGAGAAAACAATCGATGACAACACAAAACTTGTTGCGGTAACTCACGTCAGCAACGTCCTCGGGTGTATCGTCCCAGTCAAGGAGATTATAGAGATCGCCCACGACCACGGTGCAAAGGTTCTCGTTGATGGAGCACAGGGAGTGCCCCATATCAAGACTGATGTCATAGACATGGGCGTCGATTTCCTTGCATTCAGCGGACACAAGATGCTTGGGCCGACCGGATCCGGTGGACTCTACATCTCAGACACAGAGCTGGGGACAACCGAGCCTCTCTGCATAGGTGGAGGGACTATCGTTGATGTCAGCATCGATGATTACGTCCTAGCAGTACCCCCAATGAAGTACGAGGCGGGGACGCCATCAATTGCCCAAGTTATCGGCTTAGGCGAGGCGTGCAGGTACCTGAACAGGGTTGGCATGCACAACATCGAGGAATGGGACCTGAAGCTGGCAAACAGGCTGCTTGACGGGTTGAAGGATATCGACGGCGTTGAGATATACGGCCCGAAGGACCCAAAGCAGAGGGTCGGGCTGGCGACTTTCAATATCAGGGACATGAACTCCCACGATGTTGCGCTTACACTTGACCTGGAGTACGATATCGCTACCCGTTCAGGTCATCACTGCGCGCTTCCGTTGATGAAGGAGCTATACAAGCTCGACACGGGTAACGTCAGGGCATCCACGTATCTTTACACCACACTGGAAGAGATCGATGCCCTCATCGACGCGGTCATGGAGATAGCCAAGGACTAAACTCCTTTTTATCCCCGTACCACATTTCCTTTCTGATACCTCTTGAAAGTGAACTCCATTCTTGAACTAATAGGGAACACACCCTTGGTTAAGCTCAACAAGGTTGTTGAGCCTGACTCGGCTGATGTGCACGTAAAACCCGAGTACTTGAACCCAAGTGGCAGCCTCAAGGACCGCATAGCCGTCGAGATGATTCGGGATGCCGAGGAAAAAGGTCTGCTAAAGCCCGGTTACACCATCATCGAGGCTTCAACTGGAAACACCGGAACTGCACTGAGTTTTGTTGGATCACAGCTGGGGTACAACGTCGAGATTTACATGCCCAAGGGTATGACCCAGGAGCGCATCAGGATAATGGAGAACTACGGGGCCAAGGTCCATGAGCTGCCCCTTGCCTCGGGGACCGAGGGCAGCATCGCAGGGGCCGAGGTTGAGATTGACACAAGGATCAAGTGCCTTGAGATAGAATCCGCAAACGATAACGTCTGGTGGGCAAGACAGTTCAGTAACCCAGCCAACACAAGGGCCCACGTCAAGACCGGGCGGGAAATCATAGACCAACTTGGAGAGAAGGTGGACGCGTTCGTAGCCTCGATCGGGGTCGGAGGGACACTCTACGGCGTTGCAAAGGCACTCAAGGAGGTCTACCCGGACGTCGAGATCGTTGGACTTGAACCAGCTTCGGCAAGATACGCCCTCAGTGAAGGATTCACCCGCGTCCCTGGAACTGCTGACGACGTCTGTGGAGGAATCATCGAGGAGATGATGCTCAGCGGTATCCTGGACAAGATCGTGAAGGTCTCCAACGATGAAGCTATTGCCATGAGTGACAGGCTCGTGAAGGAGGAGGGTCTCTTTTGTGGAATCAGCTCAGGTGCTAACGCATACATGGCTGCAAAGATCGCGAAGAAGCTGGGCCCCGGGAAGAACGTGGTAACCGTGCTCCCTGACCACAGGGACCGCTACCTGAGCGAAAAAAAATACACAACTTAGCCCTCTGCGGCCTATCTGTTGTAGAACCCCGTTTCGTCCGCGATGATCTTCGAGATCATGTGCGGGTCCAGGTTTATCTTGAACCTGCTGACGCGTACCTTCTTGATGGCCTTGCCTGTCTCCCTGTCAACGTCGCTGAACACCCTCACGATTCCTGCGTTTGACATGTCCGAGACCCGTTTCTGTACCGTTGTGTATGGTATACTCGTCTCTGTTGCGATCTGCTTCATGTACTTTGAGCCGTTCCTGATGTTGGCGATTATCTCCCAGGTATGCCTCATGCCAAGTACTTTGAGCTGGGCGTGGACCTGTTCCTTCTGGAGTGTCTGCATATCCATCTACTCCTGGCTTGGAGTCTTGTACAGAATCGGGGTTCCGCAGTAAAGGCAGAGCATAGTCTTGGGGACTATCTTTGAGCATGTATTGCATCTGTGGAGAGCCTCATGGAGTACAGGCTCTTCAGGGGCATGTTCATGGATGATGACGTATTCCTGTGCCATATTGTTTCAAGTCTGGGTAACCGTTTTCGTGTTTTAAGGGGGACGCAGTGGCACGTAGTGGGGATATGGGTGAAAGTGGCCCACTAATCTTATATCTGAAACCATGTCCTGCATCTCCATGGTCACTGCTCCCATATTCGATCCTTCCGTCGGCCACAAGATGCGCGTCGGGCTTTTTATCTCCGGTTCGGGGACCAACGGACTGAGGATAATCGAGAAGAGCAAAGGAGAGAACTCCAATTTCGAGGTGACCTTGATATTCAGTGACATCAGGGACACCCGGACTAGGAGAAGCGGTGCAAAGATGTCGAGGGCAAAGGAAATCGCCGAGAAGTACGGGATCTCCTACGAGTGCGTTGATATCAGGGATTTCTACAAGGAGAGGGGATTGAAGAGAACTGACCTCTCCATCCGACCTGATTTCGATAGGCTGGTTCTTGAGAGGCT
>CAYLJH010000192.1:0-4248 GCA_964383685.1 uncultured Candidatus Bathyarchaeia archaeon
CCGTGGAACCCGTCCACCTGCCTTCCGCCGGCGGTCAGGTCGCTGATCGTGACGAAGTCAAGGCCGTTAACCGTTTTGTCCCTGTAGTTGCGATGGACTATCCCGTATGCGTCTACTTCTGGGATGTAGAACGCGCATCCCTCGAAGCAGCCGCAGCTGGTATGGGGGTAACCGAATCCAGTGTAGAGCTGGACCCTCTCGATCTCTCCAAGACTCTTTTCCCTGATGACTTGATTTACTCCCTCGTATTCACCGGTTAAACTGTCGATGATTGCTCCTTTAGGGATCTGGAACACGGGTCCCTTGGGGTCGACCTTGTCCGTGGCCTTGCCGTCGAACCAGCTTATGGCCCCGCAGTTTGCGTAACGTTGGGGTGTGATAACGCAGAGGTGCGTTGGAGCAAAGCTCTGGCAGAGGCTACAACCGTAGAAGACATCAACGTCATCGTCGCTCATGCCCCTGGCCTTTGCGTCCCGTTCATCGTAGATAGTTATAGTTTCGGGATACATTTCCTTGACCTTCTCAGCGTCCGTGATGAAGGTGATCTGCATCTTCTCGATGAAGGACATCTCACTCTTGTACAGCCTGAAGAGAATCTTAGCGAATATCTTTAGGCTATTGAAGCCTTTCTGGTAGCTCTTCTTGCTGAGCCTCATCTGGATATCGTACCTCTGGTTCAGGTGCATGAATCCCTCGATGAAGTTCACATATTCGTGGAGTCGCCTCTCTATAACGCCCTCCAGATCTTTCTCTATCTCAGTACCGGCTACATCGATGATCATGCCGAAGGGAATGTTAGTCCCCTCTGGGATGTCGGGTAGATCATTTCCGATTATGGTTATCTTCCCGTCCTCGACCTCATCAAGCTCTTTTGCCTGGACGAGCTCGAACTTGTACTCCTCCCTTGGTCCTCCCAGCTCGACCTGCATCTCCCGGCCCCTAATCCTTTCACCCTCGTAGATGATTCCTACATCTACCGGAATATCCTCAAACATTGACATCTTATGCTTCCTCTTCTAATTGAGATACAATTATCTCTATCGCTTCTTTCCAGTCAGGCTCAGGCATCCAGCCAAGACTCCACTTGGCGTTGGGCTGATAGTTCCTGTCTAGACTTATTGTCCGTAGGCTCATTGCGAAGTTCTTGAGCCCTGATTCTACGAGCCACTCCATGTAGTACGCGAACCCCATGAACACGACCGTGTCATAGGGTCCCTTCCCGTCGAAACCTTTCCACTCTGGGTCACTCAGATATTTTCCTAAAACGAATATGGACAAGCTATTCGCCTTGTCTGCTCCACGTTTCCTGAACTCCCCCACAAGATGCCCTGTGGCTACGACTGTCACCTTGGGGTTCTTCATAGTCCTGATAGCTGAATCTATCAGGTCTCCGTCGTTGGTCTCGATTTTCACAGAATGCGATCCAACCACAAGAAGTGGTCTTTTGGCTTTGCTAATGAGGCTCGCTGCCACGTTTCCGTTTGGGAAAATGTTGGCCTTGGTAGGACCGGCAATCTCAGCGGTCTGCCCGAGCCTTGTTTTCGCGGACATCAGTTTCTCCTCCTTACCATGCGGTCAAGTAGAGTCGGGTCTGGGGAGGCTATGTGGTCTTCAACCCAGTCCTTCTCCTCCAGTGCCTTCATCACCTCGTCCCTCATGGTGAACGGGATGTCCTGGTTCCTCCTTACGAACAGGTGAAGATCATCAGGCATCCCACCATAGTGCTTCTTGTGGAGGTCTATGTAGTGGGTTAGCTTAACAGCCCTTCCCTTGTTGGTGTCGTTTGGTCTCATCACCAACTTTGAGATGAGTACTATAGCCTCTTCCTTTGTCTCGGCCGCGTAGAACATGTGCTCTGGGGCGGGTCCTACATATACCGTTTCACCATCTCTGGCGTTTAGGACCTTCCAGTTGTCCTCGTCGTTCTTGTCTCCTAGGAGCATCCTGCGGTACTTTGAGCCGTGTGGCCCTACTACTACCGGGATTCCGAGCCTCCAGCAACCTGCCGCGATGGCAGCGGCCTTCTGGCTCATAGCGCCCCAAGCCACGCCGACCGCGCCCACCCTGTTGTAGATATAGTCGGCGATCTCCTCGTAGTTACCCCTGAGGGGCCGCTTTGCGAATATATTAGCGATCTTAATTGCCGCCCCTGTGATATGGCTGTTCGAGACGCAGCTGCCCACGTTTACTAGGCCGCCAGCGTCGAAGTGGCTCGGGTATTTCTCATACAGGTTCAGGCCATCTTCGTCCTTGGTCATGCCGATATTCATTGCCGAGCAACCTGATGCCGCGACTATGAATCTTCGCTTTAGGAACTCCTCGGTTATCTCCGCTACGTCCCCGTACCCTGCAGGGTAGTTTGAGCAGCCTACCATGGCTACAATGCCAGGGATCTCCCCGAAGACTATTGGCTGACCTACCTCCCTGATCTCCACGTCCTGGATGGCGCCTCTCCCGACCCGGATCGGGAATGACTCGTTGATGAGGTCATCATGTGCAGCCTCAGAGATCATCGAGATTATTGGTATATGCTCCGGGCAGGCACTCTCGCAGCGCCCGCAGCCAACGCATAACTCGTTGAGGTCTCCGAGGGCGCTGTACTCGCCTTCCTTTGCCTCGATCATTGCCTTCATTATAGGCAGGTTGTTGGGACAAGCCCTAACGCATTCAAGGCATTCCCTGCAGGTAGCGGCGATTTCGGATAGTTCACCTATCTCGATCTTTTTATTGTCGCCCCTTTTCCTCCTGACGCCCATGGCCACCTTGACCGCTACCTCACCTACTCTTCTAGGATCTAAAATCAGGGCACCTGGTGTTTTCCCTGAGACAAGGTCGTCCACGACCTTTTCCACATCGTCATAGGTCCTGTCCGGCAGTCCTAGGCAGCTCTTATCGCTGGCGGCTATCACGGGCACGCCTACTGCGGCTGCCTGCATCATGACATCGGTCCTGATGCACTGCTCGTCCACGACGATGAGGTCGGGGATGCCTGCCTTGATGAACTTGAGTTGCCATGAAATAGGTCCCACTATCTTGGCTCTGTTGTTGTACCTGCTCATGTCGTGGGCTGTGCAGCATAAGCCGCCCAGCTCAACCTGGTCGAAGAGGTCCTTTTCCATGAGGTAATCAATAATATCGACGCTCGGTAGCACGTTATGGCCAATGCACATTATAACCGGTTTCTCGGCGTCTATAGTGCCGTAACCTACCTCGGCCATGGGAGCCTCAGGATCACCCGATGGAAGGCCAAGCGCGGCCACCTGGGCGATCTCACCAATCTCCAGGGCTACGTGGTCGAGCATCCCCGCGTGCCACGCCTTTGACTCGAAGTCAATGTTGTCCCCCTCCTGCCCTGTGTGCGCGGCAGCAAGTAGCTGGACAAGCTCCTTCTCTATATAATCCAGCGCTTCCTCAAGATCCCCGATGTTCTTGGGTTTGTACCCACAGACAAGGCGGATATGTGGAGCCTCCAGCTTTGTGTTTAATACAACGTCTAACGAGGTGTCGCTACCGTATTCCTTGACCATGTGATCGAGCATGTGTCGAGCGTGCGCGGCGTGAGTTGCCGAGCCTATGGTACAGGCAAGCATGACTATCCGAGACTGCTGTCCCGGCTGGTCTATCCCGCATGCGCCTCTCTTGTCTCCCGTTAGATCGCATTTTCCGAACGTGCATAGGCAGCACAGGTCGCAGAAAGGCATGTAGAACGGCGCATACTTTTCGAGCAGTTTCCGGTCCCAGTTCCTCAGTGTCGCGACGCCTGGGAATGGGGTGGGCCCCATGGGTTCTTCCCATTCCTCGTCGACCATTCTGCCGATCTGGATCTGAAGACCCTTGAATGTTCCGAGGGCTGATTCCAGCTCATCGATCTTAATATTCAATTCTTTTTTTGACAACGTTGTCCAATTTCCTACAATTTCAAATTAGAGGAATTGAAGTTTATAATATATGCTATAAATACAGTATTTATTAAAATGTATAATAATTTCAGGTTATTTATAGTTAATTTAAATAAATATGAAAATGTTCAAATGGAAAAAATATTTTTAACACTCTTCGTTTCCGCTAACAATAAGATAAAAAAATCACGAAAAAAATAGCAAATGAAAAAAAATGGATCTACTTTAGATCCTTTGTGATAACGTCCGCGATTTTCTGTGCGATGATGGCGTCATCAAGAGTTATCGATGGCGTCTCACCTTTTAGCAGGCTCTGAATAAAGTGCCTGTCGCTATGCCTGTGGCCCCA
>CAYLJH010000193.1:0-4184 GCA_964383685.1 uncultured Candidatus Bathyarchaeia archaeon
GTTCGTTGACCAGATGACGTGGGCTACCCCTATTGAGGCCCAGAATGTGCATTTCTTTGTGTGCGAGGGCTGGCGCGGGGTGCCAAAGAGTAATGAGGCAGCCGAGGTTTTTTTCATTGGAATTGACGAGTTATGCCTAATTAGCATCGAAAAAGAGAGAGAGTTACTGGAGAAACACCTCAAAAAATAGTTATGCTTATTTATACCGCTACACTAGGCTGTAACGATACAGTATGAGGTCGGATGTCCATATTATCACAGATCCAAAGGTAGCGAAGCTATTCGCGGACGAGACAAGGAGAAGGATACTGAGGGTACTTAGCCACCACGAGCTTTCCGCAACCGACCTCGCAAAGAGGCTGGAGAAGAACCACAGCAGCATCGTACACCACTTGAACATGCTGCTGGAAGCGGGACTCATCGAGGTCACCCGCAGCGAGCAGGTCAGGAACATGATCCAGCCGTTCTACCGCTCAATCAGCCGCGAGTTCCACGTCAGCTACAGGATCAACGAGGTCCTGGAGGAGGACCCGGACTACTCGGCGTGGACCGAGGGCTACCTCCAGAGGCTCCTACTGGGCCTGGAGCAGTACAACGTGGACCTGCCGGAGGACGAGAGGGACAAGGTCAAGGAGCTACTCAGGCAGAGCCACCTATTCCTCAAGAGGGCATACGAGGAGAGGGTAATCAGGTGGACAGAAAACAGAGACATAGGCAAGTACCCGTCCAGGGTCATCGCGAGGATAATGTCTGATGTCCAGTTAAGTTCAAGCGAGGAGTACTGGGAGATTCTCAGGGAGCTCAGGGAAATCCTGAACAAGTACAGCGGAGCACCGTGGGATGTCGAGTAGCTCCAAGAAGAGCGATCTCAAGACGTTCACTCGTCTAATCGGCTATATCTCAAAGTACTGGGAACTCAAGGCAATTCTTATCCTCATACTATTCACAACGGCATCCACCGCCATCTCACCTGCCATAGTTGGCAACATCATAGACATCATCAGGGCCGTTGCGGAGGGCAGCCCCATCGAGCCGGGCGTGGGGGTTGGGGGCATGGCGTACCAGTTCCTCTCCCCCTTCGCGGAGACCCTATCGTCCATCAGGGGGATGGCCCCTGGCAGAGCGATCCTTTTCGTATTCAGCTTCACCCTGGTGATCCTGGCACTACTGGAGGGGGTCATGAGCTACATGCAGCGCTACCTGTTGACAATAATCAGCCAGAGGGCGGGTTTCGATATGAGGGACGATATGTACAACAGCCTGCTGGAACAGAGCTTCAGTTTTTATGATCACCAGAGGACGGGGCAGCTCATGGCAAGGGCCACCGGCGATATCAACATGCTCGGGAGGTTCTTCAACATGGCCATCAGGATGGCCATCAGCAACATACTGATCCTGGCCACGGTGGTCTACTCCATGTCCAGCCTCAGCACAGAGCTCACGGTCATCGCCATGGTCACAATACCTTTCATCCTATTCACCACATCCAGCTTCAGCAAGAGGGTGCGGCCCATGTGGGACGCGGTCAGGGAGCAGAACGGCGTCCTGACATCGGTGCTCCAGGAGAACCTGTCCGGTCTCAGGGTCGTGCGGGGTTTCAGCAGGGAGGAGTACGAGGAGGAAAAGTTCGGGGCCGAGGTCCAGAAGTTCTTCGATATCAACGTCACAATGGCCAGGGTCCGAGCGTTCTTCATGCCATTGGCCTCGCTCATCAGCTCGGTGGGTATCGTAATCATCATTTGGTACGGGGGAAGGCAGGTCATCACAGGTGCGCTTACCCTTGGGACGGTCCTTGCATTCTACTTCTACATGAGCAGGCTCGTGGGTCCAGTGAGGACGTTTGGCTTCATGACTAGTATGTTCATCAGGGCACAGACGGCAGCCGAGAGGGTGTTCGAGATAATCGACGCCGAGATAGATGTCCACGACAAGGACGACGCATTGGAGTTCATGACGGTGGAGGGCCACCTGGTATTCGAGGACGTGTGGTTCAGCTACGACGGCGAGAACATGGTCCTCAAGGACATCGACCTTGACGTGAAGCCGGGGCAGACCATAGCAATCCTGGGAGCCACGGGCTCCGGTAAGAGCAGCATAATCAACCTGATCCCCCGGTTCTACGATGTCTCCAAAGGCAGCATCAAACTGGACGGGCTAGACATCAGGGATATCACAATAAAGAACCTGAGGAGCCACATCGGCATCGTCAGGCAGGACCCGTATATATTCAGCACCACCCTCAGGGAGAACATAGCCTACGGCGTGGCGTCTGCGAACATGAAGGGCATCGAGGAGGCCGCGAGACAGGCCAAGATACACGAGTTCATAGCATCCCTCCCCGAGGGGTACGACACGAGAGTGGGCGAGAGGGGAGTTACCCTCAGCGGCGGCCAGAAGCAGCGGGTGGCCATAGCCCGTGCTTTGCTCAAGAACCCCAAGATACTGGTACTGGACGACAGCACCAGCAGCGTGGACACCCAGACAGAGTACGAGATCCAGCAGGCGTTGGACCAGCTGCTTGAGAACAGGACCACTTTCGTAATCACACAGCGGCTCAGCAGCATCAAGAAGGCCGATTACATCATCGTCCTTGAGGACGGGGCGATAGCCGAGGAGGGCAGCCACGAACACCTCATGGAGCTCGACGGCATCTACAGGAAGCTGTACGATACCCAGATCACGGGCGCAAAGGGAGGTGACCTGTAATGGGTTACCGCAGGAACAGGCACGTCGCAGAGGACGACATGGTCCGCTCGGTGCCTGACTGGGTGCTGTTCAAGCGCATGGTGGGGTACATCGTCGCCCAGAGGAAAGAGAGCCTCACGCTGGTGCTCGCCATCACCGTGTCATCAATAATCAACCTGCTGCCGCCGTACCTGGCGACACTGGCCATTGACAGCTACATCATAGGCAACGACCCTGAGGGACTCACAGTACTCTCAGTCATCCTCATCGTCACGTACATCCTGATATTCGCGTCACGGTACGTCCAGAGGTTCCTCATCAGCTGGCTGGGTGCCCAGCTTGACAGGAACATGAGGCAGGACATATTCAGCCACCTCCAGAGGCTCAGCCTCACGTTCTACGCCAAGCGCGAGGTGGGGAGTGTCGTCAGCAGGGCAACCAATGATATCGACAAGATAACAGAGCTCATCACAAGCGGCGTGGCCAACGTGGTGGCCGACATACTGACCCTTGTCGGGATCATCATAATCATGATGTCCATGAACTGGTGGCTAAGTCTCATAACGTTCAGCATCATCCCGCTGATGCTCGTATTTCTCTACATATGGGGGAGAAGGGTGCGCAAGGTCTACAGGGAGACCCGTAAGACCATTGCCAGCGTCTCCGCCAAGATGGAGGAGAGCGTCAGCGGCATGAAGGAGATTCAGAGCTTCAGCAAGGAGGGCGCGACGCGCAAGGAGTTCAGGAGAATCAACGAGAGCAACATGCAGGCAAACGTCCAGGCAGGGCAGGTCATGTCCGCGTTCTGGCCGGCGGTAAGCGTGTTCACTGCGGTGGGCAACTTCCTCGTCCTCTGGTTCGGCGGCAACTCCGTCATGGACGGCACCCTGAGCGTGGGACTGCTGTTCGGGTTCATGAGCTACATCGGCAGGTTCTTCATGCCAATACAGGACCTGAGCGGGTTCTGGAACAGCGTCCAGAGCGCATTGGCCGCGGCGGAGAGGGTGTTTGATATCATGGACACCCCACGGGGCATCAGCGACAAGCCGGGGGCAGAGGAGATGCCCAGGATAGAGGGCAGGATCACGTACGAGGGCCTGAGCTTCAGGTACGAGGACGACATCCCGGTGCTCAAGGACATCAACCTTGTCATCGAGCCAAACACCACAGTGGCCCTAGTCGGCCCCACCGGGGTCGGCAAGACCACCATGATCAACCTCCTGTACAGGTTCTACGACCCAAGGGAGGGCTCGGTCAAGGTTGATGGATACGATGTGCGGGACATACAGCTGGCATCGCTGAGGAAGCAGATGGCAGTGGTGCTCCAGGACAACTTTTTGTTCAGCGGCAGCATCATGGACAACATCAGGTACGGGAACCTTGATGCGACCGACGAGGAGATCATAGAGGTCGCCAAGACGGTGGGTGCCCACGATTTCATCATGAAGCTGCCCGAGGGCTACGAGCAGATCGACGATTTCGCCCCTTGAGCTTGGTCC
>CAYLJH010000194.1:0-4177 GCA_964383685.1 uncultured Candidatus Bathyarchaeia archaeon
AGTCTCCTCCTGATCTCGTGTTCGTTGTCTGCGTTGACCAGAGCGCCTGATCTGTCGTGGGCTCTGATGCGCCGTCAACAACTGACCACCACTTGTCGTAGAGCAGTCCACCCGTGGCCAGCGATGTGGCATCGGGGTTTGGCACGCCCTTGTCGTTCGCGTCAAGGGCTTCTCCCAGGGTCTCGAACTCACCTGCCCCGTTCACGTTGTGGCAGGTGAAACAGTTTCCACCATAGTAGACCTTGAAGGTCTGGCTACCCATATGGGCGGGGTGCACGATGTCCCTGAGGCTCAGAGGAGCACCAACTCCTCTATCCGTCTCCGGGTCTGCGGCGTGGCAGAGTAGGCATGTCTCAAGTCCCGCCTCTGATGTCAGCGAGATATCTGTCCCGTCCGGTGCAGTGTTGGGGTGGGTATCAGTGCCCCTCCTCGCCTCTGCTCTCTCGTGGGCCTCGTATGAAAGGGTGTATTTCCCTGTCTCCGAGTCCACCAGCACGTGGCAGCTTGTACAGCCTCTACGCCTGTCGATGTTACTTACGATATCGTACTGAAGTCGCTCTGACAGCTCGTCCTCTAACGTGGCCTGAATCAGTTCCGTGAGGTCACCGGTGTCGATGTCCTCACCTGCAGCTCCCGCAGGTCCTGCCTCACCCTGTACCCCTATTGGGCCTTGGGGGCCGGCTGGACCCTCTGGACCTGGAACTAGAACCCCGTAGGCGAGTCCTGAGACCGCCAAGACGATGGCTATTAATGCGATACTCTTTGAATCTATTCCACTCAATTGTATTCCTCAGTTTTCTTCATCGCCCCCACTTGGGAGCCCGAGAAGATGCTGAGATATCCGTTTCTTTGCATAAAACGGAATATCGTGTTTTTCCTATAGTACGAAATTGTCCATAGTGGTATGCATCTACTGAATTCCCGGGATTATCCATTACACGATAATCTTTTGAGCGTACCTTACACTGTTCAGTTGATTTGTATGGGTACAATTTGGCCTGATGGGAAGAGGTGCGCGGCCTCATTTACGTTTGATTTAGACGCAGAGTACGTTTTCCTGGGGACGAACCCCGATGTGGCGAACATGCCGCGTGTGCTGACCCAGGGGAACTATGTCTGGAGGTCAGGCATAGTCAACAGGATTCTTGACATGCTTGACCAGTACAGTATCACCTCCACCTGGTACGTTGTGGCCATGAACGCCGTGAATCACCCCGAGGAGGTCAAGGATATCGTTGACAGGGGGCATGATATCGCCACCCACGGCTGGATACACGAGGACATCAGTAAGCTTGACAGGGACGAGGAGAAGGAGAGGCGGGAGAGGTGCGTCGGTGCCATCAAGGACTCCACGGGTTACACCCCCGTGGGCAACAGGGTGGCGGGCGGCGAGCCGAGCCCCAACACCTATGACATACTCAAGGAGATGGGCTTCCTCTACGACAGCAGCCTCAGGGGCAGCGACCTTCCGTACAGGCTTGAGAACGGCCTCATCGAGATGCCCAGCTACTACGAGATGGATGACTTCCACCTGTTCGCTGATTACCCGTTCGGCAACTACAAGGCCAGGATGATGAGCCCCGAGACGGGGTACCAGATATGGACCAACGCGTTCAACGGGTACTACCGGTACGGCCTGTGCTGGAGCACCATGTTCCACCCCCAGATCATCGGAAAGCCCGGTAACATGATGCTCCTTGAGCGGATCATCAGGTACGTCAAGAAGAACCCCGATGTCTGGGTGGCAAACGCGCGGATGATAGCGGAGCACTGGCGCGACAAATGACCGGCCTCAAGAAGATCGACGCCGTACTGCACAGGGTCTCTGATCTGGACGAGGCCATCAAGTTCTACGTCGAGGTACTGGGGCTCAAGCTGGGGTGGAGGGATGAGTCCATGGCTGGCATGCTATTCCCCGGGAACGACTCCGAGCTTGTACTGCACACCGATGAGAAGCTGCCTAACCCGAACGTGAGCTTCCAGGTGGAGAACGTGGAGGCTTTCGTTGATGAGTACAAGGGGAAAGGGTACAAGGTTCTCGTCGAGCCCTTTGATATCAGGTGCGGCAGGTGCGCCGTGCTCTCGGACCCCTACGGGAACGGCATCGAGGTCATGGACCTGACCAAGTTCGGCGGCGTCCCCAGGTTCGATGCCTGACCATCAAACATGGGAAAAATTATCTAAAAAATAAAGGTCCGGTGATTATATCACTAGACTGAAAAGTTTACTCGGCGGGCCTCAGGCATGCCGGCAGGTTGCCGTTTTTCCTGTGGTTCGCAACGCAATCGCAGCAGAGTCCCTTCCTGACGCAGTCCGCGGTGCATGGGCAGGTGGCTATATTTCGTGCTTTGTTTGGACAGTTTGCTTCCAATGTGAATCCCGAAAAGTACCTGATCGGTTAAATAAAAAGGTGAGTCTGGGTGGGGGTTTTACTCCCGCACCACGATGGTCTCGCTGAGGTGGTTGAACAGCCTCTGCTCCTTGTCCTGGTACATCAGCAGCCCCACGATCCAGTCCAGGGGCAGCAGGAATGCTTTCCCTATGGCCTGGTACGCGCTCCGGCTCATATCGATGGGCTCTCCCTGGAGGTCAGTGACCTTGATCTTCATGATCTTCTTCCCCAGGCTCTGGCCCGTCGTCCCCTCGGTGTACGTCCAGTACAGGAACAACGCCAGGTTCCTGAAACCCACGTCAACGAATGGGATATGGGGTCCGATGAAGTACCCTGGCCAGAACACCGCCCCGACCACGAAACCCACAAGCACCGAGTCTATGATGAATGCTAGGAAACGCTCACCGGTGCTGGCCAGCTCAAGCTCGCTGACGTTGATGCCCACGCCACATCCGGGGCAGTACTCAACGTCTTCCGCTATCTCTTTTCCGCATCTCTTACAGTACATTTTCTTTATCTCCTTAATTCCTGGGCCTGATTGCCCCAAAGTAGACCACGGCGACCCCGATGGCTAGGCTAACTATGCCGCCGAGGAACATTCCCCTGCCTATGCTGCCCAGTATGGGCACCCTGACGGACATCCCGGTCTCGATGTCAACTCCCGCTGAGGCGTCCTCGTTCATGATTACAAGCCAGTAGTCGCCAATCTCGGGCTCCCATATCATGGTCTGCTCGCCGTTACCGTGTACCTCCTCGACCCAGATGTTCAGGTCGGCTGGATCGAAGGTCACATCGACCCCGGAGTGTTTCCTGTACGATATGTATGGCCTTGAACGGGGGTGATCCATACTGAAGTCCGATATGTAGTCGTACTCCACGTCCCCGAAGTACTCCAGCGCGTCACTTTCCCTTATTATGCCGATGAATACAGGCTTGTCGTCGTTGCTCTCTGCCTTGATCTTGATCTTCACGAAGTCACCGATGGTTGGCTCCCAGAGCCACTTAGGTGGACCATCAAACGCATTATGATCAAAGCCCTCTATATCTATGGATTTGGTGATGAGCACCTGGGTGCCGGTCTCAAAGTCGATGTTATTGACCCCGATGAAACCGCCGCCCTGGTCGAACACTCCGCTGATGCCCATCACGGCACCTCCGCCAAACAGGATGGGGATTGATATCAGTATCAGGAAGCCCCCGAGTAGGACGGCTATTACCTGTCCCGCGCCAAAGCCGCCCCTGTTGGACTTGACGTAGTTTATCCCGCCCTTGCGGGTCTGATCACCGCAGGCTGGGCAGAAGTCGGCATCCTCGTCGATGACATTTCCGCAGCTCTTGCAGTATTGATTATTTTTTGTGTTGTTGTTTTCTTCCATTTTATTGGTTCACAAGCACAATGCTCGGAAAAATGAATTTAAACAGATTTCAGTATTATTACCTAATTGGATCATAAACTATGACGAATTATTACACAATAATATGGGGATGAAAAGGAGTTTTCAGAAGGACTGATTTAAAATATCATGCGCTTAAACTGGCACCAACTAAAGGGTTCATCTATAGAAAATGTGACATCAAATAATCATCGTCATAGACTCCATTCTTCATATGTTCCTTCCTCAACCTGAAATCCGCATTTTTCATAGACATGAATGGCTCGTGTATTATGCGAGAACACTTGTAGAGATATTTTCTTTATTCATATCTTCTAGCTATTCATTAATTGAGTGATAAGACAAGAGAAAACGCTCTCCAAACTAATTATTTAATCAGCCCGCGCGCATT
>CAYLJH010000195.1:0-4172 GCA_964383685.1 uncultured Candidatus Bathyarchaeia archaeon
CTCATCGGCGTCCAACCTGACGGGGATGTTCTCGATTACCTCCACTTGAGACCCGTTTGACATTGGTCTACCATTTACTCGGACTCTTAAGAAGTAACCCGCTTGGAAAAAATCGGTAAAAGTAGGAATCTGCGTAGAAATTACTTCTATATACAATACGTGGTTTGATCAGTAGTTTTTTATTCTATTCGCGTTATTTTCCCCCAACAAGGTGCAGACTATGGTTCAATATCTAGGACTGGATTACTGGAAAAAAGTGAAAGATATCGCGAACGCCGATGAGGAGTTCAGGATCAAGACAAAGATGTTCAACGCCTCATTCACATACGGGGCGACTGACAACGACTCTGTCCCAGATATCTACATGAAGTTCGATGACGGAGAGGTCATGGAGATCAGGCTGCTTGAGGAAGGCGAGAAGACGGACTACACCCTCGCTGGCCCATACGAGATCTGGACAAAGCTCAACAAGGGAGAGCTTGACGCCCAAAGCGCACTCATGACGAGGCAGCTCCCGTTCAAGGGGAACATGAGCAGCATAATCAGGTACAGCAAGGCTTTCCTGAGGCTCTTTGAGCTGATGCAGACCATCCCCGTCGAGTACTAGACTCAACTTTTTCATTTCAACAAAATAGCCACCACTTGGCGGTTTTTTATTCATCTGTAGTCTGGTTTATATTGACCTTTGTTCATTTGATTGAAGAATAGCCATGATTGATGAGACCTCAAAGAAAGTGTTGGCAGAGTACCTTAGGGACAGCAGGCAGAGCTTCAGGGAGGTAGCCCGCAAGATAGGTATAAGCAGCGGGACCGTGGCCAGCCGCATCAAGGAGATGGAGGAGGCTGGCATCATCATAAAGTACTCCACCATGCTCAACTACGAAAAGCTGGGGTTCGAGTTGACGGCAGTCACCGAGGTCACGATATCGGAGGGCATGATGATCGAGGTGGGCAACGAGATAGCCAAGAAGGCCCACGCCGTCGGCGTCTACAACGTCACCGGGGACTCTGACATACTCATCATCGCAAAGTTCAGGTCAAGGGCAGAGCTCAGCAATTTCACAAAATCGGTGCTGAAGATGGACCACGTGGTCAGGACAAAGACACATGTAGTGCTGAACACGCTGAAGGAAGACTATGGGATTATTCCCTAGAGTTCTTGCCTAGCCTGAACCCTTCCTCAAGCGCCTTTATGTTGAGTTCAACGAAACGTGGGAACCTGTCCTTTATGGAATACCTCAATGCATCCAACGTTACTTGCCCCGTTATCGCCTGTACAGCACCGAGCATCACCATGTTGGCGGCTAGACTGTTGCCGATCGTCTTGGCGGTCTCTAGGGCTGGGATGCCGTGGTATGATATCCCCTGTCTTTTCTCTTTGATATCGACGAGCCCTGTCTCGTAGATTATGATGCCTCCTTCCTTCACTGACCCGTTGAAGCTGTTGTAGCTATCATGGGACAGCGCCACCAGTGCGTCAACCGAGCCCGCCTTGGGGTAATCGATTGGTGCATCTGATAATATCACGTCGGACCTGCACGAGCCGCCCCGTGCCTCAGGCCCGTAGCTCTGAGTCATCAAAGCATTCGACCCGTGGTGGAGGCTTGCGGCCCTTGCCAAGACGTAGCCGAAGGTGATAACGCCTTGCCCGCCGAACCCTGCCACCCTGACAGCGTACCTACTACTCATCGATGTTCTCCTCCAGCTCAGCTAGAACCTCGTCGTAGGTGGGCTTGCGAACGTCTACAAAGTTGCCTATGATGATCTCGCGCTCGGGCTCGATGGTCGCCTCCGTGGGGTGTACCTTGGCTACCCGTGAGTTGTCCTTCAGCTGGTTCATCATCTGGATGGGCGTCATCTTGTTGAGCCTGCCGTACCCCGTGGTGCAGGGGCTGATGACCTCTATGAAGCTAAACCCTTTCTTCAGCAGACCTTTCTTTATGGCGTTCTTCAACTGGAACGCGTGGTACACCGTCCAGCGGGACACCATGGTGGCACCTGCGGCGGAGACCAGCGAGACCAAGTTGAACGGGTTCTCCAGGTTGCCGAATGGGCTGGTGGGCGTGCGCATGTTCTTTGGAGTGGTTGGGCCATACTGTGCCCCGGTCATCCCGTAGTTGAAGTTGTTGCTGCATATCACCAGCATGTTGATGTTCCTCCGCGCCGCGTGGATCAGGTGGTTCCCGCCTATGGCGAACAGGTCACCGTCGCCGCTGATGACCACTGGCTTGAGCTCCGGGTTTGCGAGGTTGACACCTGTGGCGAAGGGCAGTGCCCTGCCGTGGGTGGTGTGGAACGCGTCAGTGTTGACATATCCCGATGCCCTCCCCGCGCAGCCGATTCCTGAGACAGTTACGACCTTGTCCAGGTCCATCCCGGTTTCCTTGAGCGCCTCGACGTAGGCTCGCAGCAGGATTCCGAGGCCGCAGCCCTCGCACCAGATATGTGGCAGCCTGTCCATCCTCAGGTACTCTGACAGGCCGTGCTCGATGTTCTCGCTCATTTTGCCATCCTCCTTATCTCTTCAAGTATCTCAAGCGGCGTGTGTGGGTTCTCGCCCAGCTTGGGCATGAACTTTAGCGGAGTCGGCTTGATGACGCGCTCCACCTCCCTGACCAGCTGCCCGTAATTCATCTCGGGCACGATAACCCCCTTAACGTCCTCGACATTGGATAGCAGTATCTTCTCCGGGAACGGCCAGAGGGTCTTGAGCCGAAGCAGCCCCGCTTTGATGCCCTCACCCCTGGCCTGCTTGACCGCGGTAGCCGAGGATCGGGCCGTGATACCGTACGCGACCACAAGGACATCACAGTCCTCGGTGTCAACCTCTTCAACCATGATTATCTTGTCCGCGTTGACCCTGATCTTGTCGCTGAGCCTCCGTACCAGCGTGTTCTGTGCCTCGACGCTCATGTCGGGGTATCCCCTCTCATCGTGGGTGAGGCCGGTGGAGTAGAACCTGTACCCTTCGCCAAAGTGCGCCATCTCTGGGACAAGTGAATCGTCCACATGGTAGGGCTTGTACAGGTGAGGCTCGCACGTTGGCCGCTTCCTGTTGATGATACTGATATCAGTCTTCTCAGGGATGACCAGTTTCTCGTACATGTGCCCGATATTGGCGTCAGACATCAGGAAAACCGGGAGCCGGTACTGCTCGCTCAGGTTGAACGCCTGGATTGTCATGGTGTACATCTCCTGCACAGATTGGGGCGCGAGGGCTATCACCTCAACGTCTCCGTGCATCCCCCACCTGACCTGCATTACATCCCCCTGAGCCCCCACCGTGGGCTGACCCGTGCTTGGGCCGCCCCTCATAACGTTGACGATCACCATTGGTGCCTCGGTCATAACCGCGAGACCTAAATTTTCCAGCATGAGGCTGATACCGGGCCCACTGGTCGCTGTCATGGCCTTCCTGCCAGTGAAACTCGCCCCTATCAATGAGGCAACCGCGCTGATCTCGTCCTCGAACTGGACGAACTTGCGTTTTAGCCTCGGAAACCTTGAGGCAAGCCTCTCGGCTATTTCAGTCGCAGGGGTGATGGGGTAGGATGCGAAGTAATCGCACCCAGCGGATATGGCTCCCTCAGCGCACGCCCAGTCACCATGGACGAAGTGTTCCCCAGTCAGTACCTCAGTGGACATCACTGGGCCTCCACCTCGCCGATGGTCAAAGCGAAATCAGGGCATAGCATAGTGCATAGCTCGCAGAGGGTGCATTTCTCGGAGTGGACTATCTCTGGGACGGTAGTACCCTTCACGCTCCTTTGATCGGATTTCTCGAAAACCTTGTTGGGACAGAACTCAATGCAGTACCCACAGCCTTTACACAGACTCCCAATGAACTTGATACTCTGACGCTGCAAATGACCAGACCTTCTTGAATTGAGAACCAAATCGGGTTATAATACTTCACATTTGACCAGTAACGCTACAATAAACCACTATTAGGCCCTATTTGGCTCATGAAAATCGAGTCACAGTGGGCGTTTGACCAGTAATTAGAGTAAATATCATTCGTCTTTATATACTCAAATGGGGAACTCGTCTTCCTCAAACTCGGCGAGAATGGACTTGTCCTGCACAGTTATATTGCCGTACACGATGCCGATGACGCCGGCGTAGAGCAGCTTCTTCTTCAACGCCTTGAACTCCTTCATGAACGCGTCGAA
>CAYLJH010000196.1:0-1997 GCA_964383685.1 uncultured Candidatus Bathyarchaeia archaeon
GTTGAAATCCACATCGTCCTGGAGGACTGAGCCCAGCTTGCTGCTGCCGATGTTGACGGGGCCGTACTTGTTGCAGATCCTGAGGAACTCGTGGATCTTTGGGGCCGAGCCGGGCTTGTAATCCTTGGCGATGGACGTGAAGATGACATAGTCGCCCTTGAACTCCTCAACTGAGCCCTGCCTGTGAAGAGTGTTTGTCATTGCCCCGCCTCCTGGAACAGGGGCCTGCCAAGGCCCAGGTTTGTCTTCCCGTTTGGAGAAAGGGTGTAGCCCGCCTCCTCCACCCATTTCTGGTGGGGCGCAGAGCCATCGGGGTTGCACTTTGACCCGACGCCGACGGCGAAAACGGTGTCGATCTCATCCTGCACTGATTCAAGCACACTCAGGTAATCCGGTATCTTGTCCAGCGTCGTCTTGATCTCGATGATTGCCGACAATACCTTCTCGCCCAGGACCTCCTCCTTCATCTTCCCCGTCCTCGGGTCCTCCATGAGCTGGGTCACCGGGTTGTTTGCCTCAAAGTGGGGGTTCAGATGTATCAGCGATGTGGCGATCTTTTCCACGTCCCTGAAATGGGCCCCGATGCCGGGCCTGCCCAGCTCGATGACTATTCCTGCCTCGCCTGCCTGCAGTCTCCCTGTGACGTCGTTTGTCTTGATCTCCTCGGTTCCCCTGCCGCCTACGCCGGTGCCCGCGTGGACTACCGTGGGGTCGCTGAACTCGGCCCGCAGGCTCCTCGGGTACTCAAGCTCAGGAGGTACCAGTGCGTTGGTGGGGCATACATCCACCTCGGCCATGAACTGCAGGCTGAACGCAGAGAGGATGCTCCTGATGCCCCCTACTAGCGCGGGCGCGTAGCCCTCGTCCCTGAGCACCCTGTGGCAGGTGGAGCACTCGACGCACTCGTCCTGGTTGACCACGGATTTTCCGTCCACGTCCAGGCTGATTGCCTCCATTGTGCAGATGGCGTGGCAGTTTCCGCAGCCGACGCACCTGTTCTTGTCTATGTCCATGAGGGTTTGCCCCCCGTCTGTTTGAAGTTCGCTCCGGGTGAATTCATGGATAGATGAGGTCAAATTTGTGGATAAAACTATTGATGGGAAGCCTCTGGATGGTACCTATAGGTGGTTATTCTGGGAATTTTTTATATTTGGATAGGAATTGCTGCTACCCGGTGTGACCGAATGCATACTCTTCAAGCGAGGCGATGTACATGTCCTTCTTCTCCCTGGGGAGCCATGAGCCGTCGAACGCGTTCCTCATGAACTGGACGAGGTCTCCCTTGGTGTAGCCGCTGCCCTCCACGGCCCCTATCAGTGTCCTGTTCATGTACCCTGATGTGAACTCCGCCGGGTCGTCGGTGTTCAGCGTCACCTTGAGCCCTAACTCGTACATCTTTTTGATGCCATCGAGGTCCCTTGGCCCCGGGTATGGGTTCCTCCACGTCGGGCACGTCGTGAGTGTGATGTCACGCCTGATGAGTTCCTTCACAAGCTCAGGGTCCTCGATGCTGTTGATGCCGTGGTCGATCCTGTCCGTCTTCAGGAGCTCGATGCACTCCCAGATGTGCTTCACCGAGTCCTCCTGGTTCACGTCACAGTGGGCCGTGACCCTGTACCCCTGCCCCCGCGCCGTCTCATAGACCTCGGTATACTTCCGTGGTGGGTTGTCCTTCTCGTAGGAGTCCAGGCCCAGCCCTGTGATGAGGTGCCTGAACGGGTACGCCTGCTCCATCATCTCCCACGCGCTCTCCACGGTGCGCTCCCTGTTGATGCACATTATGAGGTTGCACTCGACGCCGAAATCCCTGAGCCCGTCCTTCCTGCCCTCGTCAATCCCCTTGATCATGTCATCGAAGCTGATCCCCTGCTCGGTGTGGAACTGGGGGTCGAACTTTATCTCAACATACACGACGCCGTTGTTCATGCAGGTGCGGAGGAACTCGTAAGTGACCTCGTAGAAATCAGCCCTCGTCCTGATGACACTGACGAACATAT
>CAYLJH010000196.1:2007-4161 GCA_964383685.1 uncultured Candidatus Bathyarchaeia archaeon
ATGGGTAATCCATGGCATTCCGCTTGGCGAGTTTCAGCACCGTGGCGGGCAACACGGTTCCCTCAAGGTGGACATGTAGCTCAGCCTTTGGTAAACCCTCGATGAATGATCGCATATCCTCAGAGATAGGGGGAGTTTCCAATATCAATCTGATGATGCTGGTATTTTTTCAGGTTTCTCTTCAAACAAATGAATAGGTTCATCCTGTCTTGAAGGATCCTGGGCTTGAATATCTTCCAACACCGTTTCTGCCATTTTGAACGAGATATCTCTGATGATTTCCCGTAGATGTTTGACGGTAGACGAATCGCCGTTCAACCTGTATAACTGGGTCTTCCCTATTTTCCTTGAGGGTACGATAATTCCGCTGTCTTCGATCATAGGGATGGTCTTGTATATGGTTATCTTGGCCATGCCTAGTATCTCGATCATCTCCATCCTGCTAAACTCGAAGAATATGTTATCCAGAAACAGGTCAATGATTCGGGTCTGGGGAGATCTGCCGAACATGTTCAATAAGATCGAGTTTCTTCCCTCACGGTAACGGGTGCTCTTAATATCCATGCATGTACCCAGAATACTCCATCCCTACAAAGTTTATAAGATGTTGCCTTTTAAGGTTTAGTGAGGTTGCCTTTATGACAAAACGGGATATGTCAGAAACGCAAATCATGGCCGATATACTAGATAAATTGATTACCGCTGGAATGTGGGGCACTGGGCATCAGGACGTTGGACAGTTGAAAGGGTGTTTGGTCGGCCCATTAAAGAAGAACGGTAAACGGGTTGACAAATCAATAAACAGGTTGTATCGAAATGGTTTGATTGGTAAGAAAAATTACGGTCGATCCATATACGCAAATCCCGGAAGAAGACTGGAAATAGGTGAATTCATCGATGAACATTTTGTTGATGATTGGACTCTCTATGAAAAAAAGTCCTGAACAAATCCGATAAACTGGGTCGATCTTTCATCTAATTCGTTTCAATCTATTTGGCAATCTGTTTTATCACTTGAACTATCTGACGCTAAAACTGGCTTTTTCTCCGGGAACTGATTTATACAAATTAGGCCTACTTTTCCTGTATGAACGCAGAACTGTCAAGCAAGATCAGAGAGTTGATGAATGAGCTGAAAATCCCCGGAGTAGCCATCGGAATCTACAACGGCGGAGATGTAAGCACCCAGGGCTACGGTGTGACAAACATCGACCACCCCTTACCCGTTGACGACGACACACTGTTCCAGATAGGCTCCATCACCAAGACCTTCGTGGGGACCATGACCATGATGCTGGTGGAGGAGGGAAAACTCGACCTGGATGAGCCCATCAGGAAATACCTGCCAGGGTTCAATGTGCAGGACGAGGAAGCGTCAAGCAAGGCAACGATCCGCCACCTGTTCACGCACACAGCAGGATGGATTGGAGACTGGTTCCCCTCGGGAATCGAGCAAGGACCAGACAGCGTGGAGCAATACGTCAAGACCCTGGCTGATGATCCACAGGACATGCCCCTGGGCGAATCTATCTCATACAACAACGCAGGGTACAACCTGGCAGGGCGAATCCTGGAAGTTGTCACTGGCAAGGTGTTCAGCGACCTCATCAAGGAGATGATCTTCGAGCCAATGGGCATGACGGACACGTACACCCTTCCATGGAACATGATGACCAAAAGGTTCGCATCAGGGCACGCACCCACTGAGAAAGGGGTTGAGGTATCTAGTCCGTGGTTTATTGGACGGTCATCGGGGCCAGCGGGTGGAATAGTCTCCAGCGTCAAGGACATGGTAAAGTACATCAAGTTCCATCTGGGCAACGATCTGCTCTCTAAGGAGTCACTTGACGCCCTCCACACGCCGCAGAGGGAGTACGCCCCAGGTCAAAGTATCGCCCTCACTTTCTGGGTTGACGATACAAGGGCAGCCCGGTCAATGGGTCACGGGGGAGGCACCGTCGGGCAGATATCCCTCCTCACAATCGTACCTGAGCACGACTACGGGATGATCCTGGTTACAAACTCGGCAGCTGGAAGGGTGTTCAATCCCAAGATAACCAATCTCGCGTTGAGTCAGTACATAGGCGTGGACACCCCTGAACTTGAGGTAATGGGGTTGTCTGATGACGAGCTACAGGAGTACGTGGGCGATTA
>CAYLJH010000197.1:0-4108 GCA_964383685.1 uncultured Candidatus Bathyarchaeia archaeon
CCCATGGATATGAAATACATCGTTTTGATCTAAAAGTTTACCTGTTAATCCACAAAGCAACATATTGTTAGTTGTATCGTACATGATGTGTAGTAAACATCACAGGAAAAGAGAAATATGAAGATAAGAAACATTGCAACAATCGTCGCCGCCGTAATCGGTGGCGCATACGCCATCTCCCAGTTCGGGACGGGAATGTTCGGCCTGATCAGCGGGGTGAACGTCGCCGTGATAATAGCGATAGCTGGAATAGCCATCGGGAAGTTCCTCGATGGAAAAGAGGAGGAAAGCATGGGATTCAAGGTCCAGGACGAGAGGACCCAGCTGATAGAGGGAAAGGCCAGTACAGCGGGGTTCAAGCTGGGCAACTACGTGTGGCTGGCGCTGATATACTACGATTTCACCGCTGAGGGGATCATGCCATGGCCCAAATTCAACACCCAGGAGATGCTGCTGTTCGGGCTCCTCGTCAACCTCTGCATATACTTCGCGGCAATGCTATACCACAGGAAACAGGTGTGATGTCTTGAAGACAATCATCAAGATGCTCAGGGCCAGGGACGGCCTGACCCAGGCTGACCTTGCCAAGAAGGCCGGGGTTAGGAGGGAGACCATCAGCTTCGTGGAGAACGGTGAGTACAACCCGTCGCTGCTACTGGCGGTAAGGATCGCCAGGACCTTCGGCGAGCCCGTGGAGAAAGTTTTCCTCTACGAGGACGAGGAGCTAGCCCTGTAGCGGGTAACCGTCACCCTATCTCCGATTCCTATCCTGTCGAACTGGTGTTTATTTACGTGGACCTGACGCGGCTCTGTGGTCTCGTAGGTACCGGTTGGTTTCGCGAACAACTTGGACCGGAGCACTACTGCCAGCGTGAAGAGAAGAACAACAGCTGTCAGAATCAATGAGTTTAGCATCAAGTCTCCAAGTGCGGTTTGGGGCTATAGTAACCTAACACTGGATGGTTGATTTCCTGCCATTATGGGACCTACTTACCCCAGAACCCTCTCGCGTCCAGCCATTTACCGATATGGACGAGCCCCAGCATGATGGGGACCTCCCAGAAGAGTCCCATGGTCGTCCCTAGGGCGGCCTGGGAGCCGATGCCGTAGAGGCTGATGGCTGTTGCGATGGCTATCTCGAAGTGGCTGCTGCTGCCGATGATAACGCTTATGATGGCCTCGCGGTAGGCGAGCCCGAGGATCTTGGTAGCTAACAGGTTGAACCCCATGACGATTACAAAGCCCAGGATCAGGGGCGTGCTTACCTTGAGCATTAGACCGGGGTTGTTGAGCAGGACATCGCCGTTCAGGCTGAAGAGAACGACGAGGGTCGTTAAGAGCGCAACCATGCTGACTTTGCTGATGACGGGCTTGTATGTCTCGTTGAACCAGGTCTCACCCCTGGACTCTGTCAGGTACCTCTTGCTGATGTACCCTACGAGCATGGGCAGGCCGATGAACACGATAACTGAGAGCGCCAACAGACCCCTGTCGATTGGTATATTCTGGATTCCTGTGAGGAGCGTGACGATTGGAGCGTAAAGGACCATTATGGTAACCGTGTTCAGGCTCGTGTTGATGACGTTCTGCTCCTGGTTCCCGTCTGCAAGGGAGCCCCATACGAAGACCATTGCGGTACACGGGCTGGACCCTAACAGTATCAGGCTAACGATGAGCTGGTCGTAACCGACGAGGAAGTACCTTGCGAGGAGAAACGTGACTATGGGGGCAACAATCCAATTGCTTAAGATTGTCAGGAAAATTGGTTTCGGGGTCCTCATTAGCTTGCGTAGCTCTGAAATCTGGATGTTGAGGACTGCGGGGTACATCATGAGGAAGAGGCAGATGCCGATGGGTACGCTTATCCCCCGTATCTGCCACGCGTTCAATGCAAGGCTCAATCCTGGCAGGGTCTGGCTCAGGACGAGGCCAATGGCCATACACGCCGCGACCCATACTGCTAGGTACTTTTCGAAGGTGTTAAGGCTCTTCTCCTCTATCACGTCGATCCAATTTCTTTGTGTTTGATGGAATATAAAGTTGGACGCGCATACTCTTGGAAAACGTTGGGGTTCAATGTGTTCTGGGAGGTGTTTTATTCTTCTTCGTTTACTTTCAACGTGGTTTCTATGTCAATTGACGGTAAACTTGAGAAATTCTGGATAACGGAGCTCACTAGGCCGGCGTTTGAGGACTGGCTTGAGCACGAGGAGCACCCGGTGGTAATCATCGGAATTGGGAGCATCGAGCAGCACGGTCCACACCTTCCCCTTGGTATGGATTCGCTGGCGGTGAAGGACATCATCCACATGGTTGCGAGCAGGTCCAACAGCGTCTGTGTTCACCCTTCCTGGCCGGGTTACAGCCCCCACCACATGGGATTCAAGGGCACGATTACGTTTAGCTGGGAGACCCTGATGGGGGTCATGATGGACACCATCGGGTCGTTGGCGTACCACGGCGTTAAGCGATTCATTGTAGTGAATGGCCACGGCGGCAACACCCAGATCATGAACCTGGTTGTGCAGCAGGCGAAACGGGAGTACGATGTCATGGTTTACGTGCCCACGGGTCCCGCTGGTACTGACCTGGCCAAAAAGCAGACGGACAGGAGCAAGAGGTATTGGGATGTCCACAGCGGCACAAACGAGACGGGAGCTGCACTTGGTCTCTTCCCGGAGCTAGTTGAGATGTGGCGTGTCCCGGAGGACTGGGAGCCTTCGAACAGCATCAACCCGGATGTGAAGGCGTATCTGGATCCTGATAGGGAGGACTATGAGATGGTCAGCCAGCTGTTCAGGGCTTCGTCACAGCCAGACACTGATGATTTCACCAGCGATGGGATATACGGCATGAACAGCCCACATGATGCTAATCCTGATGAATTCAAGGCTCGTCTGGAGGAGCGGGTGGAATTTATGGCGGAGTTCATCCGAAAATGGAAGGAGATACCAACTCCGCCCGCCTTCCAATAACCCCTTTCTTTAGCAAGTTTTCGGTTCGAGTGGGGAAGCCCATTTAACCCATGTATTTCTGGAGAGCGGCGAGTACGCCTTCCCATGCATGGATGTGCCATGCCTTGGCCTCTTCCCATTTCTCGCCCTTGTCCCAGCCGCCGTGGTTTACCGTTAAATGCGTTTTTTCGCCATCCTCCTCGAATGTGACATGGACGAATGTGATGGGTGCCGGGTTATTCATTGTCTCGTGGTACATATCTGGGCCTTTCCACTGGAAACCCAGGCTCGTCATTGATTTGATCTCTAATATTTTGCAGCCCTTGGTGCTCTGGTGGTCGTGGTTTGAGGGGTCGAAGAAGAGCTCGTATGGACCTCCCAGCCTGGCCTCGATGTGTGCCTCGGGGCTGAACCAGTTCGTGATGTCCTGGGAATCAGTCCAGGTATGCCATACCTTCTCGATGGGAGCGTTTAGGGTCAGCTTGAACTCCATGGTGCTCATGTATGGGAGTTGGAGATGGATTACTTAACGGTATGGCGTGGTACCTGTAGGTTGTTATTCTGGAATTTTTTTTGTGGTAATGACGAGCAGCGGGCTGTGTGTATCGTATTGACGCACACGCGTTAATTTATTCAAAGATGTCGGTGAATGTCTCATGGAGTCTGTGGTACCGCGTAGCGGGTTCTATTACGAGACAAGTGCAACGTGCCTTGAGTGCCAGCAATTGCACAGGCCCAACCCCTCCGAGGACGTCTATCTTTGCCTCTGTTCCTTGGAGAATATTCAACACGAGCTGGATTTCCCGGTGATCTGCTATGATTACGAGGACATGAAGCCGTCCTGGAAGCCCATCTTCATAGCTGAGAGCCTGAGCTACGCCTAGCTTGCACCGGGTATAATGGGATAGCGGATAAACTTGCTCTCTATTACTGTGGTTATTTGATAAGAGAGGTCTCAGGTGAAGATTAATTAGGAATCCTGTTTTCCGTGAACCCTAGTCTTTACGGTCTATCTTCTGTTCTTGTCTTCTGGTTGACTTTGACTCGAAAAATCGCGTTTTTTATGTATTGAATAGATAGCGTTTCTGCATAGATTGACGTCGGAATAGGGGTGTTTTTCGGCGTATTTTGTGGAATGGGGCTTGGGTTAAGCC
>CAYLJH010000198.1:0-4103 GCA_964383685.1 uncultured Candidatus Bathyarchaeia archaeon
GCCTCGTCCATGCCGAACATTACGCTGGGGACCTGGGTGTTCTCCATGATGAGTAGCTTGATATATGCCTCGAATGCCTCCATTTTCATCATCTCGGAGATCTCCTGGATGTGCTTGCCGTTGTACTGAGGGTTGTTCTTGGCGTTGGTTACCAGGATCTTGTCCCAGCCATAGTTCAGGCGGAGCTCTTTCTTGATCCGCTCTACCTTCGCAGGGTCATTCAGAACTTCAAGCATCTTTGTGGCACCTCCATCGTGTGCCCAGTGGGGCAGCAGGGCAGTCAGTCCGGTGCTAGACGCGATATACGGGTACTGGTCGAATGTTACCTCGACGCCCATGCCCCGGTACTTCTCGACGAGGGCCAGGCTTTCCTTGGTCTTACCCCAGTTTCCGAACCCGCTAGCCTTGAAGTGGGCGATCTGGACGGACGTGCCCCCGTCCTTCCCTATCTCACATGCTTCGGTAACGGCATCGAGTAAAGTATCGCCTTCTCCTCTGATGTGGCTGAAATATATCCCATCGTACTCGGACACCACCTTGTTGAGCTCGGTTATCTCGGCCTGATCCCCGTAAACGCTTGGAGGGTAGATGAGCCCGGTGCTCATTCCCCATGCTCCCTGAACCATGGCGTCCCTGACGTGACCCCGCATCTCCTTCAGCTCGTCGTCGGTTGGTGGCCTGTTATCGTGACCGATGACGTTCGCCCTGACCGTTCCGTGGCCAACCACCGCTGCGATATTCAGTGCGATTCCCTGCTTGTCAAGGAGGTCGAGATAGCTCTTCATGTCGGTCCAGTTGAGCTCAAAGTCGTCAGGTACGCTGCTCCTTGAGTATGTCTCCCTATACTCCCTGAGGCTCTTGTACATGGGGGCAGCCGAGTTTCCGCACTGTCCCACCACCTCAGTGGTGACGCCCTGCCTGATCTTGCTGTGCGCCATTGGGTCGATGAGGACCGGGAGGTCGCTGTGGCTGTGGATATCAATGAAGCCGGGGCTGACGATGTGCCCCTTCGCATCAATTACCTTGCCTGCCTTGCCCAGGTCTCTCCCCAGTGCGACTATCTTTCCCTTCTCGATAGCTACATCAGCTTTATACCAGGGGTTGCCCGTGCCGTCGATGATCTTGCCGTTCTTTATCAGAATATCATACGCCAAAATGATTCACGGGATATTCTCTGTTTCTCGGTGTTTAAAACAATCTAGGTAAGGGCTGCTACGTTTTGCGGAGGAACTTTATCTTCTTGACCCTGTATGGCGATACATTTTTCTTGTAAACCTCGATGAGCCCCTTCTGAACCAAACCTGGGACGGCCCCGCTGTCCCGTGGGGATAGCTGTCTGCACATCACCTCTCTCTGGCAGACCATATCATAGCCCCTTTGCTCCGTTGGGCTTAGTTTAATCTGAGACATCATTCTACACAGTAGATTCATTGGTTAGTGAATGGTAAAAGAGTTGTTGTAAAGAAAAGAGGTTAGTACCAGGGCAACTTGCCCTGAGCATCCATGGTAAGGTAGCTCGCCCAGTCATCGTTGATGTGTCCCTGGACGATCTCAAGGAGTTCAGCGTCGATGTGCCTGAACCTTCTCTGTGGCTCAAGGTACTCCTTGACAGGCTTCAGCTCGCGTGGCTTGATGTTGAGCTTGAACTCGCCGTGGTCGATCTCAGCGATGGGCCATGCGCCCGTCTGGACGGCTAACCTGCCGATCTCAACGGTCTTGGCCGGGTCATAGTACCATCCAGTGGTACATGGCTGGTGGACCTGCAGGTAAGCCAATCCCTCGCCGTTCCTGGTGACCTCCATGGCTTTCTGGATCTTCCTCTTGAGGTCAGGGATGAAAGCCAGGCTCGCCGTTGCGATGTATGGAATCCTGTGGGCCGCCATGATCATCAGCATGTTCTTGCGCCTCTGGGACTTGCCCTTCCATACGCTGCCGACAGGCGTCGTGCTCGTGGCCGCGAACTGGGGGGTGCTCCCGCTGCGCTGGATACCGGTGTTCATGTACGCCTCGTTGTCGTAGCAGAGCCATATAATGGACTCACCCCTCTCGGCTGCACCACTGAGGGCCTGTAAACCGATATCGTATGTCCCGCCGTCACCTGCATAGCTCGTGGTGTAGACCTGTTTCTCCCTGCCCTTGGCCTTCAGCGCACGGTAGACACCTGTCTGGAAAGCCGCGCCAGCCGCGAAGTTAGCCAGAACCCACGGGGTCTTCACTGATTGCCCATAGTTTACGCCTGAGCAGTTCGGTGGGTTGACCACGATGGTCTTCTCCCCCAGAGTGTTCAGCAAGGTCCTAGCGATGATGCTTGCGCCACACCCAGCGCACCCGTCGCTTCCTGGGTGCATACACGTTGATGAGTTTGTCTCCTGGGGAGCGGGCATACCGGGGAACTTGTGTTCGATGTAATGAACAGGGTTCGCTGGCCTCACGGTCCTTGCTGACAACGTCTTCTTGCCCATTACGTATAGGTCATCGATGGGGATGTCCTCTCCTCCGAGCCCCGCGATAAAGTTCTGGACTGGGACCTTGATCCCGGTGTTGTACAGGGTTGATTTCACGTCCTGGAAGGCCATGCCTCCGCCTGTCCCGTGCATCACCACCCTGTCAACGACCCCGATGCTGTCAACCTGCTCGGCTAGCTCGATGAGCTCCTCGTTGGGGAATGGCCTCATGAACCTAAGCTTTAGCAGCCCGATGTTCTCGCCCTCCTTCCTGAGCTTGTCAACGGCCCGCCTGGCGGCTGTGGTCATGCTTCCCATGGTTACCAGTAGGCTGTCCGCGTCGTCGCAGCGGTATTTCTCCACCATCCCGCCGTAGCTCCTGCCGAATGTCTTGGCGAAGCTGGCATCGACCTCGGCGATGACCTTCTTGCTGTCCTCCAGGACCTCCTCGTGTATCCTCCTGTAAGTGGTGTGAAGCTGGGTTGGGATGCCCGCTGCCGGCCATGAGTCGCTCTCAGTGGGGTCAAGGCTGTAAGGTGCCTTGTACGGGGGCAGCCATGCGTCCACCATCTCCTGGTCTGGCATGTAGACCCGCTCCTGGCTGTAGCTGAGGAAGAAGCCGTCGAGGCTGAGCATCGTGGGCAGCAGTACCCTGTAGTCCTCGGCGATCTTGTAGTTCATCAGCATCATATCGAGGCACTCCTGGTTGGTCTCGACGAAGTTGACGAGCCAACCCAGGTTCATCTCGGGCATGATGTCACTGTAGTCAGGTCCAAGGCTCCAGTACCATCCAAGGGTCCTGTTGGCTACCGCCATGACTATGGGGGTCCTGTAGCTGGTGGCCTGGGCAACTATTTCGTGCATGTAGGCGAGTCCCTGACTGCACGTCGCGGTAAAAGTCCTCGCACCCGTCATGGATGCGCCAAGGGCTGCCGCCATGCAGCTGTGCTCACCCTCTGTGTGAATGTACTCGGTCTTCATCTTGCCGTCGGCGACAAAGTCGCTGATGTACTCGATGATTGTTGTCTGTGGCGTGATTGGGAAAGCGGGCACTACCTCAACGCGGGCCAACCTGGCTCCGTGTGCGATTGCCTTGTTCCCTGGCATTACATCGAAATCTTGTGGCATTACTCCTCGTCCTCCTTCTTCATCGCGATGGCTGTCTTTGGGCACTCGTTGGCGCATATACCGCAGCCCTTGCAGAACCTGTAATCGATAACTGGCTTCTTGTCCTCGCGAGGATCCATAGCCGCCTCCGGGCAGTACGTGATGCAGAGACCGCACGCGATGCACTCATCGTAGTTTATCTCGGGCTTGAACACCCTCCAGTTTGCTACGTACTTTCCGCCCAAGTTCTTGAGGTCGGATAATACCATTCCCTTGATTACGCTCTTGTCTTGAACCATTCCTATAACTCCTCCACAACGACGCGTTCGTAACCCGCCTGCGCCGCCTTCTTGTTGGGCTCCGCGAGCCTCTCCGGGAAACGTTTGTCGATGGCCTTGAAGATGCTGTCCATTTTGAGCAAACCCGTTGCCTTGGCGAAGGCCCCGAGCATGACGGTGTTGGGAATCGGCCTATCAATGATATCAACGGCGATCCTGCTCGGCAAAACTCTGCTGTTCACGCGCCGCGTGATACTCGGCATTTTCCTTCAGG
>CAYLJH010000199.1:0-4079 GCA_964383685.1 uncultured Candidatus Bathyarchaeia archaeon
CGGCTACGTCGGATTCTAGCCCAGCGGCATGATGCACGCAGGCACCGGCCTCATCGTGGGAAAGAAGATGCGGGACTTTGCGGACGCGGGATTTCACTTCATAATCTTCCTCGCCGACTGGCACGGCTGGATAAACAACAAGATGGACGGCAACATGGAGCACATCCAGGCCGCAGGAGAGTACTTCAAGGACTGCTTCACCGCGCTGGGCCTACCCGAGGGCACCGTCGAGTACATCTGGACAAGCGATTTCGTGGACGACAAGGACTACTGGGAGAAAGTCGTCAGGGTCATGAAGGCAACCAGCCTCAAACGCACACTCAGGGCCATGCCAATCATGGGCAGGAGCGCCGACAGCATCGACGTTGAGTCGGCCTGGGCACTGTACCCGGCGCTGCAGACAAGCGATATATTCCACATGGAGCTGGACGTAGCGGCGGCCGGCATGGACCAGAGAAAGGTACACATGCTTGCACGAGAGGTAGCACCAAAACTCGGCTACAAGCCACCTGTATGCCTCCACAACTCACTGCTATCAGGACTACAGGATGCAACCATTGAGGGCAACTTCGACGAGGACGAGACCATCAACAAGACCATACGCGGCAAGATGAGCAAGAGCGCCGGCAAGGGAGCCATCTGGGTCAACGACACACCCAAGGAGATCAAGGCAAAGTACCGCGCTGCATTCTGCCCCGAGAAACTTGTCGAAGGAAACCCCGTCATGGACCACGCGAGACTGGTAATCTTCCCCAACCTGGGCGAGATGAACATCGAGAGACCCGCAAAGTACGGCGGCGACCTTAGCTTCCAGAGCTTTGAGGAGCTGGCCAAGGTCTACGGCAAGGGCGAGCTGCATCCCCTTGACCTCAAGAGCGGCGTATCCGCTGGGATGATCGAGCTGCTCGCGCCCGTTGCGGAGTATTTCGAGAAAAAGCCAGAGAACCTGGCCAGGATGCGGGAGCTAAAGGTAACCCGTTAACTAGAGGAGCCTCTCGGCTACCTCTATCAACCTGCACACATAGCCCCACTCGTTGTCGTACCACGAGACGACTTTTATCATGTTACCCATGGAACGGGTCTCGATGCTGTCCACGACCGAGCTGTACGGGCAGTGAACGTAATCAGCTGACACAAGGGGCTCGTCACTGTATCCGAGAATCCCTTTCATCGCACCTTCCGATGCCGCTTTCATTGACTTGTTCACGTCGTCCACTGACGCCTCCTTCTCCAGGTTCACCACCAGGTCGATGAGGCTCACATCCGGAGTGGGGACCCTGAACGCCATCCCGTCCAGCTTTCCTTTAAGAGCTGGGATTACGTCCCCCAGTGCCTTGGTTGCCCCCGTGGTGGTGGGGATGATGCTCATTGCGGCCGCCCTGGCACGCCTCAGGTCCTTATGACTCTTGTCCAGGATGTTCTGCGTGGTCGTGTATGCGTGGATGGTGCTCATGAACCCGTTCACGATGCCGTACTCGTCGTTCAGCACCTTGGCCACCGGCGCGACGCAGTTGGTGGTGCAGCTCGCGTTTGACACAATATTGTGCTTCTCTTTGTCATATTCCTCCTCGTTAACGCCGCGTACAACCGTGACATCGGGGTCCTTGGCGGGTGCGCTGATCAGGACCTTGCTCGCCCCAGCCTTCAGGTGTTTTGCCGCCCCCTTTCTGTCCCTGAAGAAGCCGCTGCACTCGATGGCTATGTCCACCTCAAGCTCCTTCCAAGGTAGCTTCTCGGGGTCAGACTCGTAGAGAACCTTGATCTCCCTGCCATCGACGATGATACACTCCTCGCCCGCCTCGACGCTGAACGGTGCCCTGCCGTGCACGCTGCCGTCTTTCAGTCGACGCGCACGCGCCTCGGGTTTACCCCTGTTAATAGCCACAAACTCAAGACCTGAGCCGTTCTCGACGGCTGACCTCAGGGCCAAACGGCCCATACGGCCGAACCCGTTGATCGCAACACGTGTGCCCAATTGAATAGCCTCGCCTATTTTCATGGCATCAGTCACTTAAAGGAATCCCTGTTCGGTAACCTTTTTATGAGGGAATCACAGTATGCCACCTGCGTCATCAGACGCAGATCAGATGATCACCTTCACTAGTAGGGGAAACCCCGTTGCATGCGGTTCTCCTGCGCTTTCACGAAACGGAAACACCACGGGTATGAGGAATCACACCCAGGCAGGCCCAATCGTTCTAGGGGCCCCTGCGGTAGAGGTGACATAGCATAAAGAGATGATCACAGGTGAAAGACACAGAAAAATTCGCAGGCGCGAAGTACGTTATAAAAGCAAACTTCACCGTTGACGGCGTTGTCGAGAAACACGACGTGATCGGGGCTATTTTCGGCCAGACTGAGGGGCTTTTCCCTAAAGAGTTTGAACTCCGTGAACTCCAGAAATCTGGAAAGATCGGGCGAATCGATATCAAGCTGAAATCAGCAAAAGACAGGACCTCGGGTGTCATTGAGGCACCGAGTAGTCTTGACCGAGCTGAGACTGCACTAATTGCAGCGGCGATTGAGACAGTTGACAGGGTCGGTCCATGCGATGCGACCATCAAGATCGAGAGCATCACAGACGTACGTAGCGAGAAGAGAGCAGCCATCGTAGCCAGAGCCAAGGAACTCATGAGAAACTGGGTTGTAAAGGACGGCCACGAGATCGAGCAACTACTGGGCGAGGTCCAGAGGGTTGACAGAAAGATCAAGGCGGTAAAGTACGGCAGGGAGCGGCTATCGGCATCACCCGACATCAGCAAGTCCAAGGAGATTATCGTCGTCGAGGGCAGGGCTGACGTAAACAACCTGATAAGGAGCGGCATCGAGGGCGTCATCGCTATGGAAGGCGTCAAGGTACCCAACACAATAAAGAACCTGGCCAAGAGGAAGACAATGACTGCCTTCCTTGACGGCGACAGGGGTGGGGACCTTATCCTGAAGGAGCTAATGCAGGTGGCACCGCCGGCCTACGTCGCGCGTGCCCCATGGGGCAAGGAAGTCGAGGAGCTGACCACTGAGGAGATCAAGGCAGCCCTGAACAGCAGGCACCCACCGGGCGAGAAGCCAGCGGAGGCGACGCCAAAGCCCACCAGAGAGCCCAGATCAAGGACTCGAAGGGAGCCAAGGGCGAGGCCACGCAGGGAGCCAGCGCCACCCAAGGAGCCAAGCCCACTTCTACCATTCGTGGAGGACCTCAAGGGAACCCTAGAGGCCGTCTTACTGAACGGAGAAGGTGAGCAGACTTCAAGGATGCCGGTGTACGAGCTAGTGGAGAAACTGAAGGAGTCCGAGGGAATCCAGACAGTGGTCTTCGACGGCATCGTAACGGGCAGGCTCATCGACGCGGCTCGTGAGAAGAACATCGAGACCATTGTCGGTGAAAGAGTCGCAGAAGGCGTCAGGGTCCCAAGGGGGATCAAGGTAAGCAGCTTCCGCGATCTCAAATAACCCTTTTTTTATCTATTTCTTATTCTACGGCGTAACGCGGGTTTACTTCTGACCAGTTCCTGGAACACCGAGCTGAACGACTCGTCAGGGTCCAGGTCACGTTTTATGAACACACCGGTGCGTCCAACCTTCACCCTTCGCTTGAGTGCCCGTACCCTCTCGTTCACGATCCTGATGTCCACACCCAGTCTTCTCGCAACTATCCCCTCGATCCCTTGGACTGGAGTCTCGTTGTGGCCCGCGTTCGTTGGCTCGATGAGGCGTAGTTCCTTGTTTACGCCAGGTACTCTCAAACTATTTTTCAGTTCGTTAAAACTCACCTGTCCCGCAAACCTGGTGAACTCGGCCTCGTTTGGTCTCATATCAACGAGAGGGAAACTGTAACCGTGCAGGTCATCTATTATGATATAGCCCTTGGCTGCGTAGCTTGGCGTTGCCTGAATTATCTGCCGCTCCCTATACCTGATTCCGGAGGACTCAAGGACAGCCTCAATCAACGTGGGAGATGGTGGCGTGGGTATGAACACATCGATATCGCTGCCCTCCGAGGTGTCTCCCCGTGCCATGCTTCCATACAAGGTGCAATGGATATGGGAGTCTTGGAGTGGGCGCATAATTGCGATGGCTCT
>CAYLJH010000200.1:0-4051 GCA_964383685.1 uncultured Candidatus Bathyarchaeia archaeon
GAGCTCGGGCTTGGCCAACAGCCGAAGGTGGCCCGGCTCCTGGTCGACGAGATCGCGACTGTGGTCGAGTCGACTTTCGTCAATGTGGCAGCTCTGAGGCCGGGGCAGCTCGTGGTGCTGGCGCCAGAGGTCGGTCAACGGCCCTCCCTGCTTCAGCCGACCGTCGCCGATAAGAAGATGAAGACGGTCATATTGACACTCATCGCCGAGGAAGACATCGAGAACACCGTGGCCCTGGTCAAGGCGTTCATCAAGAGGATAAGCAGCTAATCCTCTGACCCGTTTCTCCTATCTCAAACTCAAGGCCAATTAACGAGAGGATCAGCGGTCGATTATGAACTCCCTGCTGAGCGCCGTGATCTTCCCGATGCGCTTCTTGAGCATCTGATCCCCCATCTTTGTCCCGATCTCCATGGGGTTAAAGTTCTCAAGTTGCCTGACCGCGTTCTCAAGCTTTGACGCCTTCTCGCTGTAGATCCTGTACAACGGTTTGCCTTCCTTAACGCTGTCCCCCGTCTTTGCGAACAGCCTGATGCCGGCCCCCTTGTCGTTGGGCGTACCCGCCGCCTTGGCTATCTTCACGAGGTCCCTGTTGTTGAACCAGAGGACCCGGCCGTCACGCGGGGCGGGCACGTCGTACACATGTGAGCCCGGTACAAGGTCATCAAGGGTTACCTCGGGGTCTCCCCCCTGGGCCTCGATGATCTCCCTCATCTTCCTCATGCTCTTCCCGCTCATGATCAGGTCATGTGCCATCTGCTTGCCGTTCTCCTTGCCCACCATCTCGAAAAGGATGCCCGACAGCGTCGTGGCCTTGTCAGTGAGGTCGTGTGGTCCCTTGCCCATCAGCGTCGCGAGGGCCTCCCTTGCCTCAAGTATCGGCCCCACGTTGTTCCCTATTGGCTGGCTGCCCTCCGTGATGGCGCACTCGATGCGCATATCGAAACGGTTGCCAAGTTCAATGAAATCTGATGCCAGCTGCTCGGCCTCGCTCATGGTGGTTATCTTGGCCCCGATCCCCGTGGGGATATCAATGACGACGTGTGTGCTGCCCATGGCCTTCTTCTTGCTCAATATGCTGGGCAATAGCAGCGGGTACTCCACCCTGATGAACAGGTCGTCGGCGGGGGCCAGGTCTATGCTGCCTCCCCACACGATGCACGCCCCTATCTCCTCCACGATCTCCCGTATCCTGGCGAAATCGATATCAACTGGCGCAAGCGCCTCCATCCTGTCCGCCGTACCCGCGGGGCTGGTGATGGCCCTGCTGCTGCTCTTAGGTATGGTATAACCGGCAGCCGCAATGGTGGGGGTAACTATGAGGGTGGTCTTGTCCCCCGGCACCCCGCCAATGCTGTGCTTGTCAAGTATGGGGCTCCTGCCGAAGTCAATGGTCTTGCCGCTCCAGATCATGGTGCGGCTGAGGGCCTCCACCTCCTCCATGCTGACGCCGTGGATGTGCAATGCGGTTACGAAGGCCGCCATCTCGATATCGCTGAGGCGGCGCTCAACGACGTCACCAACGATCCTCTCTATTTTCCTCGGCGTAAGCCTCTCACCGTTTATCTTCTCCCTGACATAGTCGAGGCCCTCCGGCCTCCGTGCAAGCTCAACGGTGAGGATGTCCCCCCTGTTGGCTGCCAGGGTCTTGGATACCTCCCTGTAGACCCCGATCTCGCCCCGTGGGTCCTCGCTGCTCAGGTTGATTATGCAGATGGCGTAATTCTCCTTGTAGCGCACGAAGATACGGTCACTGCTGATGACTCCAAGCTCAGCCGCGTCCTCCCTGTTCAGCACCACAACAAAGGGGCCACCGGCCTCAAGCTCAAGCGTTCTAGCCCTCAATTCCATTGGTTCAGCTCTCCTAGAATCCCTGTATCTTAGACCGTGGGTAAAGGTAAAAATATAGTGATGGTGCAGTCAATAATGACAGCTTATGCGCTACATTGATTTCGTGAACCTGAAATACAGGCCCGAGGACACGGACCTCATCTGTGATTTCTACGTCGAGCCCAAGGGCCAGCCCCTTGACGTGATAGCCGGCGGCGTCGCGGCCGAGAGCAGCGTTGGGACCTGGACCGAGCTCACAACGGAGAAGCCGTACATCAAGGAGAAGGCGGCCACCGTGTTCTCCATCAAGGGGAACGATGTCAGGATAGCGTACCCCATCGAGCTCTTTGAACCGGGAAACATGCCGAACATCCTCAGCAGCGTCGCCGGGAACGTGTTCGGGCTTGAGGACGTGGCGAACCTCCGCCTCAACGACATAACTTTCCCTGATGAGCTCATCCGCAGCTTCAAGGGGCCAAAGTACGGCATCAAGGGCGTCAGGGATATCACCGGGGTCCACGGCAGGCCCCTTGTTGGCACTATAGTCAAGCCCAAGCTGGGCCTCACAGTAAGGGACCACGCGAAGGTGGCGTACGAGTCATGGCTAGGAGGATGCGACGTTGTCAAGGACGACGAGAACCTGAGCAGCCAAAAGTTCAACCCCTTCGAGGAGCGGGTCATAGAGACCATCGAGGCGAGGGACAAGGCAGAGTCCGAGACCGGGGAGAAGAAGGTCTACCTCATCAACGTCACCGCCGAGGTCGAGCTCATGAAGAAGCGGGCCCAGTTCGTGGAGGACGTGGGCGGCCGCTACATGATGATCGACATACTGACTACGGGCTGGAGCAGCCTCCAGACCATGAGGGACGCGGGCTTCAAACTCATTATCCACGCCCACAGGGCAGGCCACGCCGCGTACACCAGGAGCCAGGTCCACGGCATCAACATGGTGGTGCTGGCCAGGGTGTCAAGGCTCCTGGGCGCTGACCAGCTCCACGTTGGCACGGCCGTGGGCAAGATGGCCGAGACCAAGGAGGAGGTTCTGGCAAACGTAAAAGCGTGCATCGAGCCCATGGGCGATATCAAGCCCGTTCTGCCGGTTGCCTCAGGCGGCCTGCACCCTGGCATGGTGACCAAGCTGGTGGAGTACTTCGGCAACGATGTGGTGATCCAGGCAGGGGGAGGGATACACGGGCACCCCGATGGGACCGTAAAGGGAGCTATGGCCCTCCGTCAGGCGGTTGACGCCGCCGTTGCGGGAGTAACGCTAGAAGAATATGCCAAGACCCACGTTGAGCTGGGCAAGGCCCTCACCCAGTGGCCCGTGCTCTAATCAAGTATCCACGGGTAGTGCCTGTGGATGGCCTCAAGGATGCTGTGGGGGCTGATTATCCCCTCCTCCGAGATTAGGCCGCTGACATAGTCACGCCTTGTCACATCGAAGGCCGGGTTCCTGATCTTCAGTCCCTCCGGCGGGTCCGCCCATATCTCGTCGGTGTTCCTCTCCTCGATGGCCTCGTAGTGGCCGTGGATGGTGATGGGCTCGAACTTGAGCAGGGTCCCCAGGACGTAGAAGGGTATCCGCGCCTCGTATGCGGCTAGGGCGACCTGGCTTGTCCCTATCTTGTTGATGACGTTTCCCTCGCTGGTCAATGCATCGCAGCCCACGATGACGAAATCCGCCTCCTTCATGTAGTGTCTGGCCGCCGAGTCCACTATCATGGTGGTGTCGATGCCCGCCTCGATCATCTCAATGGATGTGATCCTGCCCTGGAACTTGGGCCTGGTCTCGGTGTTGATGACCTTGAACTCCTTTCCCTGCTCATGGGCGAGCATCAGCGCCCCTGTGACCGCGCTGCTGTGGCAGTGGGTGAGAATGATGTCCCCGTCCCTGATGCGCTTTGCCCCGATCTCCGTGATGCGCCGCCTGCCGCCCTGGTACATCTCCAGCACCCGCCCCTCGATACGGGTCACCGCCTCCTTGAAGCTGTCCCTGCTGCTGGGGTCCTCGACTGTTAACTGGTTCCTGATGTACTTGAGGCCGTTCCTCATCAGGGGCTCGGTCGCCCTTGCCTCCACGAGCATCCGGGTGGCCTCGGTGAGCACCTGTTCCACTTCCTCCTTGGACCCCTCAAAATCCCTGAGCTCCTTTGAGAGGGCCTTGACGGCCGAGATGGCGATATTTGTGGCTCCCTGTATCTCCAGACTCCTGATCCTCTCG
>CAYLJH010000201.1:0-4033 GCA_964383685.1 uncultured Candidatus Bathyarchaeia archaeon
ATATCCGTCGAGAAATCGTTCGCGGTCAAGTGAACCTCTACGATGTCGGCTTAAATCTTCGCAAAAGACCCCGTTCTCATCCTCCGCGAACACCAGAACTGAGGAAAGCTATCTCTCATCCAAAATTAGATGCCATTATTCAGAATCTTATATCTATATCTCGAATCTGTTTTCCTTAATATGTCAAACCACTCGGTTTTCTTCGATAAAGTTCAGCGGAAAGAAGTTGGACGCGTATCGCAAGCCTTTCAATAGGTGCTTGGAGAAAACGGAGAAAAAAAGAAATGGGTTGGAACAGGAATCCAGAAAAGCGTCGCGGGATGACAGGGCTAGAGACCGCAATTATACTAGTAGCATTCGTAATCAGCGCAGCGGCTTTCAGCTTCATCGTACTAAACATGGGGTTCCTGACAGCCCAGAAGAGCCAGTCCGTCGTCACCGCTGGGATGCAGGACGCCACGTCATCCCTGCAGTCGGACAGCGACGTCATCGGCACGTTCAACGTGACCGCGGAGAGGATGCTCAGCACAACGTTCTACCTCCGGCTATCCCAGGGCAGGGAGCCCGTTGACTCATCCCAGAGCAAGCTCATCATCACGTACAGCAACCCCAGGACATTCGGCGTAATCAGGGATAACAACACCTCGGCAGCCGATATCCTCCAGGTCATCGGCGACGGCGACAAGCTCATCGAGTACGGAGAGAGGTGGAAGGTCTACGTCAACTACACGCTAGTGGAGGCCGCGCTGAACACTTCAAGGGCATACGGGACATCCTACGACACGTTCAGGATAGAGATCAGGCCGGCCCAGGGCTCGGTCCTGTCCATTAGGAGAACGATCCCCCCGATCAACTCCGATGTCATGATCCTGGAGTAGACTATCCTTCCCACTTTTTCATATCAATCACTAGATACTTGGAGTCCCTATTTACGATTCAACGTTTCTGGATGATGATATCTTTATGGATCTTATGATATAGAAACAATGAAAAGAATACCTCAAACATCATTCCCGATTATTTAACTGAAGTTTGGTCTAAAACAAATCTGTATTTGTGAGGCCAGAGATAAATGTTTGTTTCAATTATAATTCGGACTTAGTTTCTAACTAAAAGAGAATCTGTATGTGATTAATCGCTCTTTGGTGTAGATTGGCCCGATGATTGGTGTAGATCAAACCCGGAACTGGGTGATTCTAATGCCCTTTTCCTGTAATAAACCTGTTTTAGAGGTTATCCGGGGGTATCCCCTCCCCATCTTTTTTTGGGTTGTGTATCAGGCTTTCCAGAAAATCGCTCACCCCGGTACAATGATCCTCTCAGAAGGGTTACCAATTTTTTGTTATAACCATACGCTGGTTATATCCGAAAAAAATCATTGTTTTTCTTTCTTGATAATAGTACTTGATGTTGTTTATTGTTTTGTTTTGACTACTTTGTTGTGTTGAATAGACAGGGTTTGTTTGGTATGGACGGCGTTCTTGATAGATTGGGGGTGTAATTGGGGTGTTTCCTGTAGTCGATTGGACCCTCTTCTGCTATAGATCAAATCTGGAACTGGGTGTTTTTATAGGCTCTTTATGGTAATTGGCTTGTTTTAAGGGTTATTGAGGTACCCCCCTCCCCCCCCTATGTTATTGCGTTTGGTGTGTGTCTGGGCTAACTGCATTCGAGTTCTATGAGAAAAGGCAGCTTCGGATGGCAAATACTAGGTAACCCAATATATCGGGAAAAGATAATTCTAATTTGAGGAGAGTTATCTTTAATAGGGATCAAGTACGAAGCGATTGTGGGACCTCTATGGAGTGCCCAAGATGCAGAAAAGAAATTGAAACTTATTCAGGGAAGCCCGATGAGAACGGGTTCGTGACCTTAACGCTACGCTGCAGCTGCGGTTATTGGAAGAACAGGAGGGTACTGGCCGAGTCATTGAACGACTCGACCAAGGGATACCATAAACTGGTAGTTCCGGTTCGAAACTGATATAAAATCTGCTTCATTTGGATCCAGTGATGAACCTCATTGATTATTCCGAGCCAGTGATCCGGCTGATGCTGGCGGCAGCCCTAGGAGCGGTAATAGGATTTGAAAGGGAGAGCTCCCACAAACCGGCTGGCCTCAGAACCCATGTGCTTGTGAGCGTGGCTTCATGCCTTGTGACCCTTGTATCAATTTTAGAGTTCCCCGAGGACCCCGCTCGTTTGCTTTCCCAGATCATCCCCGGCATCGGCTTCATCGGGGCGGGATCGATCATCGCGAGCGGCGAGAAGGTGACAGGGATAACCACTGCGACTGGGATATTTGTCACATCGTCCATCGGGATCGCGGTGGGAACCGGAAACTATATCCTGGCGATAGCGGCGGTAATTTTAGTCGGCGGAGTGATGTACAGCGGTTTCCTTACGTTCAAGGAAGACCAGCCCGAGCTGGCGAGATAATGTCTTATCTTGACGGGACAATAACACGTCATGGGTGACCCTGTATCCCTTAAACAGCTGGAAGAAGCGTTGAATTACAGTTTCAAGTCAAAGCCCCTGCTCATAGGAGGGGCAGCTATGGAGCACTATGGGCTCAGGAAGAGGGGAGCAGACATCGATCTGGTTGTGACCGACGAGGACTACTATGTCCTTGAATCCATGTACCCCAACTTCAGGAGGGATATCCATGGAGACTTGGGAGTCTGCAAGGGCGTGTACGAGGTCTGGCGGACCATAATGATGTTCGGGTATGACCACCTCTCGGAGGAAGCCGAGGAGCGAAGCGGTCTCCTCGTCGTGTCACTGGAAAAGCTACTCCTACTCAAGGCACTGGGCATGAGCGAGGAGAAGTACTTCAAGGACCTGAGGCTCATCGTGAAGAAAATAATTGACCTCCAGTACGAGTAAGGGTTAAGTTACCATGACCCCTTCCTAAACCATGTCTAGATCACATATCTTCTCACGTGGGGCGTCGAAACTCCACGAGATGGTCAGGGGGGAGGGGGTCTACCTCTGGTCAAAGGAGGGCGAGCGTTTCATTGACGGCAGCGCGGGCCCCATCTGCGTCAATATCGGCCACGGCGTAAAGGAAGTCGCTGATGCCGTCCACGCCCAGATGAAGCAGGTCAGCTACGTCCACAGCGGCCATTTGAGCACGACATCTGTCATTGATTGTGCGAAAAGGGTTGCAGAGTTTGCGCCAAGTAACTTCAACCAGGTGTTTTTCTGTAGCGGGGGTTCCCTCGCGACAGAGGCCGCGGCCAAGATGGCGCGCCAGTACTTCCTCCAGGTGGGTGAGCCAAGTCGGTTCAAGATCATAGCCAGGTGGCAGAGCTACCACGGGAACACGCTGGGGGCGTTGAGCATGTCGGGGAACATCGGCAGGAGGAGGAGATATGTCCCAATGTTACTTGATGTACCCCATATTCCTCCCGCTTATTGTTACAGGTGCCCGTATGGTAAGACGCGTGATACCTGTGACCTCGATTGTGCGAGGGCGCTTGACACACAGATACGCGCAGAAGGCCCCGAACACGTGGCGGCGTTCATCGCTGAGCCATATGTAGGTGCCACACTTGGGGCGCTTCCGGCGGCCCCTGGCTACTTCCAGCTCATTCGCGAGATATGTGATGAGCACGGAGTCCTGTTCATCGCCGACGAGGTGATGACCGGGTTCGGTAGGACGGGAAAGAAATGGGGCCTCGACCACTGGGGTACATTACCGGATATAATAGCGACGGCGAAGGGAATGTCAGGGGGATATCTACCACTTGGCGCTACCATAGCGAGCAACAAGGTTTTCGAGGGCTTCGGTGAACCCTTTGCCCACGGACATACATATGGAAGCCACCCCGTTGCCTGTGCTGCGGGTGTTGCTGTCCTTGACTATATGAACAAGCACAACCTGGTAGAGAACTCAAGGGTGAACGGAGAGTACCTGCACAAACAGCTTGAATCCTTCTATGACCACCCATCTGTGGGTGATATCAGGGGAAGTGGTCTATTTTCCGGGATCGAGTTCGTCAAGGACAAGGAGACCAAGGAACCTTTTGCGC
>CAYLJH010000202.1:0-3990 GCA_964383685.1 uncultured Candidatus Bathyarchaeia archaeon
GCCGTTGAGACGGCAAGTCAGTTCATGGAGAACTGTGGTTACCACGAGCCTATCCTCAGGTCAATCTCGGGCCACGGGGAGACGGGCGAGCCGTTACCCGATGACCTGGTGCAGAAGCTCCTTGACGCCAAGGTGTACATGGCCGGGAGCGCCATGGTGAGGCAGCTGGAATTTGGCATGACTGATATCGAGCTGCATAGCACGTACGACCCGGAGGGGTCTGTCCATCCATTCGAAGTACACAGGAAGATAGCTGAGAGGACCCAGGTTCTGGAGCCCCTCAAGGATGACCATTTCCTCTGCGCCTTCAGCCACATATTCGCAGGAGGTTACGCGGCAGGATACTACAGCTACAAGTGGGCGGAGGTACTGAGCGCGGACCTGTACTCGGCCTTTGAGTCAGCGGGCTTGGAGAACCAGGAAGTCATCAAGGAATTGGGCATGAAGGTCAGGGGTTCATTCCTCGCACTAGGAGGTAGCGTGGAGCCAATGAAAGTGTTCAAGGACTTCATAGGAAGGGAGCCATCAACAGAGGCACTGCTGCGCCACAACAAACTCCTGTAAAATGGAGCCCCGAGCGGGATTTGAACCCGCGGTCTCTTCCTTACCAAGGAAGCGCTTTAACCGAGCTAGAGCTATCGGGGCGACGTAACCCTATTGAACAATATCTCGCTTTTTAATATTCCCATGGGCTTTTTCCGGATTATACCTCGGATAATACCCTAGTCGAAAAGATGTGTATGTATTAGGTGGTTAACCCAAATTTGAGGAAATATTGAAATCTGTTTTCTTGTTTTTAGTGGAAAAGAAGCCGTTTTAGGCATCCGTTTGACTCAGATGATGACCGTGGTTGCCACTTTCACTGACCACTCTAGAAAGTAATTTGGGGTAAATGGTGATATCTTTATATACTAAGAAATTAGATAGTTTGTTGGTCGGTATCAATATGATGGCTGTAAACAGGTTCAGAGCGGAAGAAATCAGGCGACTAGTCCTCATAATGAAGAAAGACGCCGCGACTAAAAACAGGAAAATCTCCACCGTTGACCCGATCATTCGTATGGTCAGACGGCTGTACCCGTCCCTATCAAACAGGGAGCGGCTTGATTACAGCCAGACCGCCCTGAGAATCATCCTGGGTGAATCAGCTACACCCAGCTACCAGTCAACACTTTTCTCCCACATCTAGGCCAGCTCTCTGACCTTCTCCAGGTTACCCTTGTCTGACCTGAACTCATCGACAGGCGTCTCAAGTATCAATGGCTTTGAGTTGAACCTGCTCTTGAGGAACAGCCTGAACCCTTCCTCACCGATATGCCCGACCCCGATATGGTTATGCCTGTCTATCCTTGAGCCCAGTTCGCCCCTGCTGTCGTTCAAATGGACAAGCTGGATACTATCCATTCCTATTGTCTCCTCGATATTTTGGATAGTTGAGTCAATTCCTTCTTGCGTTGATATATCGTAGCCCCTTGCGAACGTGTGGCAGGTATCCAGGCACACGCCGATGCGTTCAGTTGAGACCCTGTCGATAATGGTGCTCAGCTCCTCGAAGGTTGATCCAACCTCGTTGGTCTTTCCCGAGGTATTCTCAAGGAGGAGGATGGGGTAATTATCGAGCCCGGAGACCGCTGAATCAATAGCCCTCACAATCTGTTTGATACCTGTATCCAATCCTTTCCCCAGGTGGCTCCCGAGGTGCGTCACGAGGTAGGGGATTCCCAGCTGGTTGCACCGGGTCAGCTCAAGTCGCAGTGAATCCACGCTTTTTCTGTACGGCTCGGGGTTCGATGAGCTGAGGTTGGGAAGGTATGGCATGTGGCTGAACACGGGGTCGATGCCCGCCTCACCCCTTTTCCGCTTGAACTCATCAATCTCCTCCTGCCTGAACTCCCTGTACCCCCACATCCTGGGGCTTCGGGTGAATACTTGGAACGTGTTGCATCCGATCTCCTCTGCCCTTTCAACCGCCTTATCAACGCTTCCTGCTATGGAGACGTGGCATCCCAGCTTCATCGGCTCATATTCGTGATTGCGAAATAAAAAAGGGCGTAATTCAGTAGTTGTATAAACTGCTGTCTTTTATTTGCCCGAGACTGTGTTCAACGCATGATTAAAATCGATTATTTTCCGGCATTGGAGGACGCCTTCGATGCATGTATGGACAAGGACTACGTCCACGTCCTCATCAGGCACTCCTACCCGAAAGGGAGAAGAATCTACCCCCACAGGCATGACGCCTATGAGTGGGTGATTGCGACACATGGACATTTCAAGGTCGAGTCCGAGGGAGACCATAAGGAATTCCACCTGGACGGGGGTGAAACGGTGGTCATTCATTATCCAGCAGGCACTGAGCACGCGCTGACGGTCCTTGGAGAGGTCTTGGACTATTTTGTTATGAGGAATTAAATGGGATAGTGAAGCTGAAACTGCTTCCCAGTCCATGCCCTTTTGATTCTGCCCAGATCTCCCCGCCGTGTAGGTCAACGATTCCCTTGCAGATACTGAGGCCCAGCCCGGTCCCGCTTGCGTTTCCATCTACCAATATACTCGGGAAGGGAGTGAACAGCTTTTCAATATCGTCAGCGGACAAACCTAGCCCTGAATCGGTGACCTTGAAAAGAACCGCCTTCTCTGCCCTGCTGATATCCAGTAATATTTCACTGCCCGCGGGGGAGAACTTGGATGAGTTGGAGAGAAGGTTGATGATCACTTGCATCACCCTGAGTTTGTCTAACTTTATGGTGATATCATCCCGGTTGACCACTAGAGAAAGTTCCTTTTCAGCTAGGATCGGGGAGAACTCGTTAACCACATCATCCAGCAGCATGTTAAGGTCAGTATCTTCCAAATTGATAGCGATCCGTCCTTCCTCCAGCCTCTGAAGATCGAGAAGGTCATCAGTTAAAACGCTCAACCTATGTACGTTCCTCTCTATAACGTTGAAGTACTGTATCTGTTCATCGGTGAGGTCTCCCACGATATCCCTCAGGATCTCAATGTATCCTTGGATGGAAGACAACGGGGTCCTGATCTCGTGGGTAGCGGTGCTCATAAACCGGGTTTTTAACAGGTTAAGCTCATGTTCCTGCTCGGTCCTGACCCGCTCCATCAGTATCTCCCGCTCTAACTTGGCCTGATTTTCATCCGCTTCTAACCTGAAAAGCATACTACGTTCTTCGCTCTCTTTCACGGCCTCTTCGGCCATTACCCTTTGGGAGATATCAAGGGTAGAGACGCCTAAGTTTTCGCCCATCTTGAAAATGCTGATTATAACGTGTAATTTATCGCTGTTTTTAACCTCAAAAACATCTTGGTAGGCCTCTGGTTTTCCGGTCTCAAGCACCCGGTTGTAGACCTTGGCCCTTCCTAACGGGCTATAATCCGAGTACAGTTCCGGTATGGTCATGCCCAAAAGAGCCTCGCGGGTGGTTGTTGCCATCTCAACTCTTGAATCGTTAATGTATATCAGCCTCAAATCGGGATCAAGGATCGAGAAACCATTTGTCGAGGACTCCATGAACAATTTTAGGTTCTCTTCAGATTCACGTATTATTTCTGTCTGCTTTATGCGAGTTATTGCGGAGGAGATGTGCTCGGATAGTGTTTCAACCAGGGCTCTATCGTTCTCAGAGAAGGCGTTTAACCTGTAACTGCCTAGATTTAACAGGGAGATTACCCTTTGGTCTTGTTTGATTGGTATTACTAGCTCCGATTTGGTCAATTCTTTTCGTCCAACTAGAAGGCTGATAAAATCTGGATCCTGGCTAACATCGTTCACTATCTGAGATATACCTGACCTAATCGTCCTTGTCGATATGCTCTTAGTACTCAAAGGAATTACAATAGGTCTTGGAACTATGCTATCATTGAAATGAGAGTATACAAGGTTGGAGCCTTCAATGAACCCCATTGCGATACGATCTACATCAATGACGCTTTCGATTGCTTCGCTTGTAAGCTCATAGATTTCCTTGTAATTATTTA